>CAJYLT010000064.1 GCA_913775795.1 uncultured Sphingomonas sp.
ACGACACGCTGCTCATGAAGACGATGCAGAAGGGCGAGACGTACGACGTGCCGGCGACCGCCAAGGGGCCGCAGATCAATATCGGCCGCCCCGACAAGCTTGCGGTGACGATCGACGGACAGGCGGTCCCGCCGCTGGGTTCCGGCGAGCGGCCGATCAAGGATATCGGCATCAGCGCCGAGGCACTGCGCGCACGGGCGAGCGCCGGCGCTTAAGGCTGGCGACAGGTGGCGAAGGTCATTAAGCTTCCCGCCGAAACCGACACCGGGGGGTGCGAGAAGCCGATGAACCGTTCGATCCTGATCCTTTTGTCGTGCGGCGTCGCGGCGCTCGCTCAGCCCGCCGCCGCACAGGACGTCGGCCCGCGCGTCGACAGGCTGGAGCGCGAGATGCGCGCGGTCCAGCGCAAGGTCTTCCCCGGCGGGGCCGGCCAGATGGTCGAGCCGCAGATCACCGCCCCGCAGACGCAGACCACCGCGCCCGGCGTGCCCGCCACCAGCGCGATCGCCGACCTGACCGCGCGCGTGAGTTCGCTCGAATCGCAGCTCTCCAGCCTGACCGGGCAGATCGAGCAGAACCAGTATCAATTGCGGCAGCTGCAGCAGTCGTTCGAGGCGTATCGCAAGTCGACCGACACCAAGCTCGCCGCCGGTGTCGCGGCGCCCATTCCCTCGGATGCCGCCCCGCCGCCCGCGCGCGACGTGGCGGCCGCCGGCGACACGCGCGATGCGCCGCCGCCGCGCATCAATGTCCCCGCCGCGACGGGCGGCGACCGCGCCAAACAGGTTGCGGCGATCGCCAAGCCCTCCACCGGCGACGCGGGCGAGGACGCCTATACCTATGGCTATCGCCTGTGGCAGGCGAAGCTGTACCCCGAGGCGGCGATGGCGCTGAAGAAGATGGTCGCCGACTATCCGCAGCATCGCCGCGCCAGTTTCGCGCAGAACCTGCTCGGCCGCGCCTATCTCGACGACGGCAAGCCCAGCCTCGCGTCGATCGCGTTCTACGACAATTACAAGAAGATGCCCGATGGTGAGCGGGCGCCCGACAGCCTGCTCTATCTTGGCGAGGCGCTGGTCCAGCTCAAGAAGCCGGCCGATGCGTGCAAGGTCTATGACGAGCTCGGCGACGTCTATGGCGACAAGCTGACCGCGTCGATGAAGGCCGATGTGGCCAAGGCGCGCCTTGCCGCCAAATGCAAGTGACGCGCTAGACGCCGCGCTCGTCGCGCGGTTCGCGCGCGACCTGTCGGCGCTGTTCGACGTCGAAAAGGGCCGGCTGCTGGTCGCGGTTTCGGGCGGCGGGGATAGCGTTGCGCTGATGCTGTTGGCGCAGGCGTTGCTCGGCGAGCGGTGCGTGGCGGCGACGGTCGATCATGGCCTGCGCACCGCGTCGGCGGACGAGGCGGCATTCGTCGCCGACCTCGCCGCAGCGCGTGGTATCCCTCACGCCATCCTGGCCGGCGAAATGCCCGCGCGCGCCGGGCGTACTGCCAATCTGTCGGCACGTGCGCGCGCGTTCCGATACGAATTGCTTGAAGCCGAACGATTGCGCATCGGTGCCGACGCGGTCGCCACCGCGCACCATGCCGACGACCAGCTCGAGACGATGGTCATGCGGCTCAATCGCGGGGCCGGAGTCGCCGGGCTGGCGGGGGTGCGAGCGGAAAGCGGGCGGATCGTCCGCCCGCTGCTCGGCTGGCGGCGCGCCGAACTGGCGGCGATCGTCGCGGGCGCGGGGATCGCGGCGGTCGAAGACCCGAGCAACCGTGATGATCGCTACGACCGCGCGCGGCTGCGCAAAGTGCTGGCGGGTGTGGGGGCCTTCGACCTCGACGGCTGGCGTCGGAGTGCGAAGGCGCTCGGCGATGCGGACGAAGCGCTCGATTTCGCTGCGGATCTGCTGTTCGGCGAACACGCCGAACGTTCGCGCGACGAGGTGGGCTTCCTGCCAGAGGGGATTCCGTTCGAGCTACAGCGGCGACTCTGCCTGCGCTGCCTCCGTCATCTCGAACCGTCCATCGAACCACGCGGCGAGGCGGTCGTGCGCCTTATGGCAACGCTGGCAGCCGGCGAGCGGGGAATGCTGGGCGACGTGCTCGCGGTCGCCGAGATGCGCGAGTTCGAGCGACCTTATTGGTCGTTTGTTCGGGCGCCGCCGCGGCGAGAGACCTGATCGGCGCTGTTCCCCCGGCCGATCACACTGATCGGCGCTGTTCCATTGCCATTAACCCCCGCTTGCCTATGTTGTCGGGTGAGAAGAGGTATCCCAACCGATGAACGATAACGACAAGCAGCAGGATCCGGGCAACGGCGGCGGCAATCCGTGGATGCGCAGCCTGATGATCTGGGTCGGCATCCTCCTCGCGCTCGCGCTGTTCGTGCAGATGTTCGGCGGCAGTTCGACCCAGGCGGCGGGGAACACGATCCCCTATTCGACCTTCCTCGACCGCGTCGAAGAGGGTCAGGTGCGTCAGGTCAACGTCTCGCCCGACACGATCACCGGTGAGCTGACCAACAGCGAGCGGTTTCGCACCAACACGCCCAACGATCCGCAGTTGATCCAGCGCCTGCGTGAGCGCGGCGTCGTTATCAATGCGCGGCCTGAGGAAGGGCCGAACATCTGGATGGTGCTGCTCTATCAGTCGCTGCCGTTCCTCCTGTTCCTCGGCATCGCCTTCTTCGTCCTTCGCCAGATGCAGAAGGGCGGCGGCGGTGGCGGCGCGATGGGCTTCGGCAAGTCGCGCGCCAAGCTGCTGACGCAGAAGGAAGGCAAGGTCACATTCGACGACGTCGCCGGTATCGACGAGGCGCGCGAGGAGCTTGAGGAAGTCGTCGAGTTCCTGAAGGACCCGACCAAGTTCGCGCGGTTGGGCGGCAAGATCCCCAAGGGCGCGCTGCTGGTCGGTTCGCCCGGCACCGGCAAGACGCTGCTCGCCCGCGCGATTGCGGGGGAGGCGGGCGTGCCTTTCTTCACCATCTCGGGCTCGGACTTCGTCGAGATGTTCGTCGGTGTCGGCGCAAGCCGCGTGCGCGACATGTTCGAGCAGGCCAAGAAGTCGGCGCCGTGCATCGTCTTCATCGACGAGATCGACGCGGTGGGTCGCCACCGCGGTGCGGGCCTCGGCAACGGCAATGACGAGCGCGAGCAGACGCTGAACCAGCTCCTCGTCGAGATGGACGGTTTCGAGGCGAACGAGGGCATCATCATCGTCGCGGCGACCAACCGCCCCGACGTGCTCGACCCCGCGCTGCTACGTCCAGGCCGCTTCGATCGCCAGGTGGTGGTGCCGCGCCCCGATATCGAGGGCCGGATCAAGATCCTCGAAGTGCACATGAAGAAGGTGCCACTGGCCCCCGACGTCGATGCCCGCGTGATCGCGCGCGGCACGCCGGGCTTCTCGGGCGCGGACCTTGCCAACCTCGTCAACGAAGCGGCGCTGATGGCGGCGCGCAAGTCGAAGCGCCTCGTCGCGATGCAGGAGTTCGAGGAAGCCAAGGACAAGGTCATGATGGGCGCCGAGCGCCGCTCGATGGTCATGACCGACGACGAGAAGCGGATGACCGCCTATCACGAGGCGGGCCACGCGATCGTCAGCATCCACGAGCCGGCGAGCGATCCGATCCACAAGGCGACGATCATCCCGCGCGGGCGCGCGCTCGGCATGGTCATGCGCCTGCCGGAGCGGGACAGCTATTCGTACCACCGCGACAAGATGTACGCGAACCTCGCGGTGTCGATGGGCGGCCGCGTCGCCGAGGAGCTGATCTTCGGGTACGACAAGGTGTCGTCGGGTGCGAGCGGAGACATCCAGTACGCCACGGGCCTTGCCCGAGACATGATCACCAAGTGGGGTATGTCGGACAAGGTCGGGCCGGTCGAATATGCACAGCCCGAGGGCGAGAGTTTCCTCGGCTATTCCTCGGCCCAGCCGCGGCACATGTCGAACGAGACCGCGCAGCTGATCGACGCGGAAATCCGCTCGACGGTCGAGGGCGGGCTGGCGCGAGCGCGTCAGTTGCTGACCGACCATATCGACCAGCTCCACCTGCTGGCCGGTGCGCTGCTCGAGTACGAGACGTTGTCGGGCGACGAGATCAAGCGCCTGATCGCGGGCGAGGACCTCGACCGGCCGGAGCCCGGCGCGGGTATGAAACCGGTGGCGTCGGCGGGAACCTCGATCCCCAAGACGCGCCGGCCCAAGGGCCCCTTTGGTTCGCCGCAGCCGGCTTGATCCACCAAGAGACGAGGAACCCCGTCGCAGCAATGCGGCGGGGTTTTTCGTTGCCGATCAGCCACAAGGTCGGACTTTCGATGTGTCCGGTGGCTAGAACCGGAACCTTACGCTAGCGCAACGGTTCGCCGCTCATGCGCAACCTGATCCTCGGTCTCACCCTGCTCGCCGCCGCCTCGCCGCTTCATGCGCACGAAGCGAAGGACGAACGGCCACGCCGGACGCGCATCGGTCTCGGGCCACAGTTGGTGCCGAGCTTTCCGGGCGGCGACAGCTATCAGCTACGCCCCTTTGTCGATGTATCGCGCGCACGCGGCAATGACGACTTTGCGTTCGAGGCCCCCGACGAAAGCGCGGGCTTCCCCGTGTTGCGCGGCGAGCGTTTCTCCGCCGGCCCCGCCTTCGGCTTCGAGGGCAAGCGGCGCAGCCGCGACGTCGGCGGCGTGCTGGCGGAGGTCGGGTTCACGGTCGAGCTCGGCGGGTTCGTCCAGTATCAGCTGACCGATGCGATCCGGTTGCGGGTCGAAGGGCGAAAGGGCCTGAACGGGCACAAGGGGCTGACCGGCATGGTCGGTGCCGATTACGTCCTGCGCGATCACGACAAATGGCTGGTCTCGATCGGGCCGCGCGTCACGCTGGCCGACAATCGCTATATGGACGCCTATTTCAGCCTGACGCCGGGCGATGCCGTGCGGTCGGGCCTGCCGGTCTACAACGCCAAGGGCGGGGTGCAGATGGTCGGTGCGACCGTCGGCGTGCTGCGGCAGTTGAACGACCGGTGGGGCGTCAGCGGCTATGCCAAGTACGATCGGCTGGTGGCAGACGCAGCGGACTCGCCGGTGGTCGGCGCGTTCGGATCGCGCAACCAATTTTCCGCCGGCGCGGCGCTCTCCTATACCTTCGATTGACCGGCGACCCCTGCGCGCCGTAACGCGCGTGGCATGACCATCCATATCCTCCTGACCGGCGCCAGCCGCGGCATCGGTGCCGCCATCGCCGACGCGCTGGGCGGCGCCGACGTGCGCCTTGCCCGCCAGTCGACGCGAGCATTCCTCGCCGCCGACTTCGCCGATCCCGCGGCGCCGGCCGATCTCTGGCAACGCGCGCTGGATGAGCTGGACGGCCGGATCGACGTGCTGGTCAACAATGCCGGCGTGTTCGAAGCCTCGCCGCTCGACGCCGAGCACGACGCCTGGGTGGCCGAGTGGGAGCGCACGATGCGCATCAACCTGACCGCTAGTGCGGAGCTCTGCCGCCTCGCCGTCCGCCACTGGCAGGATCGCGGCGAGGGCGGGCGGATCGTCAACGTCGCCAGCCGCGCCGCCTATCGCGGCGACAGCCCCGCGCACTGGCATTATGCCGCGTCGAAGGCGGGCATGGTCGGCATGACCAAGTCGATCGCGCGCGGCTATGCCAGGGAGAACATCCTCGCCTTCGCCATCTGTCCCGGCTTCACGATGACGGGGATGGCCGAGGATTATCTGGAGAGCCGCGGCGGCGACAAGCTGCTGGCCGACATCCCGCTCGGCCGCGTCGCCGCCCCCGAGGAGGTCGCAGCGATCGCCCGTTTTTGCGCGCTCGAGGCGCCCGCGTCGATGACCGGTGCGGTGCTCGACGTGAACGGCGCGAGCTACGTGCGATGAGCGACAGCTGGAAGGTGACGCTGCCCTGCACCCGCGCAGAGGCCGAGGCGATCGACCCCGAGGGCGCCGCGTTCGCGGAGATGACCGCGCCGCCGGTGCTCTTGACGCGCGAACTGACCGAGGACGATGTCGAGGACTGGGTGCTCGACGCCTATTTCCAAGACGAGCCAGGCCCGCGCGAGATCGAGATGCTGCGCGCGCTGGTGCCGAGCGCGGGCGATGCGGCGGTGGTTCCCGAACGGATCGCCGAAGAGGATTGGGTCACGCTCAGCCAGTCGGGGCTGGAGCCGGTCGCGACCGACCGCTTCTATGTCCACACCAGCGCCAACAAGGGCGAGGTGCCGGAGGGACTGCGCGCCTTTCATATCGAGGCAGGCCTCGCCTTCGGCACCGGGCATCACGAGACGACCACCGGCTGCCTGATGACGCTTGAGGCGATGAAGGCCGCCGGTGCGGTCGTCCGCAATCATATCGATGTAGGGACGGGCACGGGCCTGCTCGCCTTCGCCGCGATGCATCTCTGGCCCAATGCGCGGGCGACGGCTTCCGACATCGACCCGATCTCGATCGACGTGACGCGCGTCAATGCCGAGGTGAATGGCGTCGAACTGGGCGATGGGCCGGGGCGGCTGGCGCTGGCGGTCGCGCCGGGCCTAGCGCATCGGATCATCGAGCGGCGTGCGCCCTATGACCTGGTCTGCGCCAACATTCTTGCCGGGCCGCTGATCGAGCTTGCGCCGGCGATCGCGGCGGCGACGCTGCCGGGCGGGACGGCGATCCTCGCGGGGCTGCTCGACCGGCAGGCCGACGACGTGCTCGCCGCCTATCGCCGGGCGGGCTTTCGGCTGGCGGGTCGCGTCCAGCTTGGCGACTGGCCGAGCCTCAGGCTCGTGCGCCGCCCGATCCGCTGATCGCATTGGACTGACGCCGCTCGGCGATCAGGCCTGCGGTCGAATCGGCGGCGGCGAGCAGCATCGGCCCGAAGGGTTCGAGCGGCTCGCCCGCCTCGCACGCCTGTTCGATCCTGCGGGCCAAGTCGGCGATCCGCGTCGCGCCGACGTTGAGTGCCGCACCCTTCAGCGCATGCGCGGCGGGGGAGGCGGCATCGCGATCGTCGATCTCGATCAGCCGCGCGATCGCGGCGGGGGCGTGCGCAAGCTCGTCGGCCATCATCGCCAGCAGCCGGTCGACATTGGCCCGGCCGATCGTCGCCTCCAGATCGGCAACCTTGCCGCTGTCGAGAAGCGGCGGTGCGGGCGGCTCGGCCGAGGGCCGGCGCGCGCCGATGCGGCGGAGCCGGTCGATCAGCGCGGCGCTGTCGATCGGCTTGGTGAGCAGGTCGGTCAGCCCGGCATTGTCGTAGAGCGCACGCCGCTCGATCGCGGCATCGGCGGTCAGCGCGATGATCGGTGTGGCAGCGTTCGGCCCGCCGCCTTCGCGGATCGCGCGCGTCGCCGACAGCCCGTCGAGTTCGGGCATCTGCATGTCCATTAGGATCGCGTCGAAGCGCCGCGCCGCCGCCGCCTCGATCGCCAGCCGGCCGTTCTCGACGCTGATGATCGCGTGACCGTCGCGGCGGACCAATGCCTCGACCAGCATCCGGTTGATGCCGTTGTCCTCCGCCAGGAGGAGCGACAGCGGCGCGCCCGCCGGGGTGGCGGGGCGGGGGCGAGACAGCGGCTTGCCGCTTGCGGCGGCGAGCCGCACGTCGAAGGTGAAGCAGGTGCCCTTGCCGGGCGCGCTCTCAACGCCGATGCGGCCGCCCATCGCCTCGATCAGGCGGCGCGTGATGGCAAGGCCGAGGCCGGTACCGCCGAACCGCCGCGTGGTCGACAGGTCGGCCTGGACGAAGGGTTCGAACAGCCGTTCGATCGCCTCGGCCGCGATGCCGATGCCGGTGTCGCGTACGCGCGCGCGCAGCAGCCGGCCAGACCCCTCAGCCGACAGCGCGATGCTGAGCTCGATGCCGCCGGCGGGCGTGAACTTGACCGCATTGCTGATGAGGTTGGCGATCACCTGGCGCAGGCGCACGGGATCGCCGCGCACCATCATGTCGCGCCCGACCGGCATCGAGAGGCTGAGCGTCAGCCCCTTGTGCGAGGCGGCATGGCCGAACAGGTCGAGCGTGCTGCGCGCCAGTTCGGCTAGGTCGAAGTCGATCGATTCGAGCGCCAGCGCGCCGCTCTCGATCTTCGAGAAGTCGAGCACGTCATCGAGCACCGCCATCAGCAGCGACGCCGATTGTTCGAGGCTGTCGAGATAACGCTGGCGCACCGCGGGTTCGGGATTGGCGCGCAAGAGCTCGATCATGCCGAGCACGCCCGTCATCGGCGTGCGAATCTCGTGGCTGACCGTTGCGACGAAGGCGCTGCGGGCGTCGGCCAGCGCCTGTGCCTGGTCGCGGGCATCGATCAGCGCGCCTTCGATCTCCGCCTGCTCGGTCACGTCGCGGAACACGCCGACGATACCGACGACGCGCCCATCGGGTGCACGCTCGGCCTGGCCGAAGGATTCGACCTGGCGCAGCTCACCGTCGGCGCGGATCAGTCGCGCGCGAAAGCTCCACGCCTCGCCCTTCTCGATCGCGCGGTCGAGGAGTTCGCGGACCATCGGCCGGTCGTCCTCGTGGTAGAAATCGAGGCCGCTCTCGATCGGCGGCTGATCGCCGGGGTCGAGGCCGTGGATCCGGAACACCTCGCTCGACCAGAAGAGCGAGCGGTCGATCACGTCGAACCGCCAGTGGCCGACGCCCGCCATCCGCTCGGCCAGCATCAGCAGGCGGTGGCTCTCCTCGATCTGCGCGGCGGCGCGCGCGGCCTCGACCTCTGCGGCATGGCGCTTGCCGATGTCGCGAACGCTGGCGACGAACTCGATCGGCGTGCCGTCGGGCGCGCGGACGAGCCGGTAATTGGCCTCGAGCCAGGCGTAGCTGCCGTCGCGGCGGCGCTGGCGGTAGGTACAGGTCGGGCTCTCCGCTCCCTCCAGCAGCGAGCGGCAGACGCGCTCCACCCGCGCGCGATCCTCGGCATGGATCGCCGCGATCGGAATGTCGCCGACCAGTTCCTCGGGCGTGAAGCCGAGGATCGTCTCCGACGCCGGCGAGACGTAGCGGCGCACGCCATCCAGGCCGATGCGGACGATCATGTCGTTGCTGTGCCGAGCGAGCAGGCGGTAGCCGCGCTCGCTGTCGCGCAGGCGCTCGTCCAGGCGGCGGCGCTCGACCAGCACGGCGGCGATCGGCAGGGTCGACATGACGGTGACCGCCAGGAACGCCTGGAGGAACAGGATCCGCTCGCCCGGTTGCAGGATCAGGCCGGCGATGGGGCCATGGCCCTGCATCGTCTGGACCGAGGCGATCGCCGCGACGATCGGGATCGCCATGGTCGCGCCGACGAAGCGCAGCCGGAACGCGGCCAGCGTCAGCGGCGGCAGGATGACGAACAGCGCCGGATAGCGCGTCTGGTCGAACACGATCGCCGTCGTCAGTGCGATCAGCGCCGCGATCCCGATCGCTTCCGGCATCCGGCCCGCTCTCAGGATCGAGCGGCTGTCGGGATTGAACGCGACAAGGATCATCGGCCCGAGCACCAGCATCCCGAGCGCGTCGGCGGCGAACCAGTGCAGCACGTTCAGGCCGTATCCGGCCCCCGGCGTGACGACCGTTGCGCCGAACAATGACCCGATCGCGGTCGCGGCGACGCCTGCCAGCGCCATGAACAGCGCGATGTAGCGCGGCGAATGGACCGTCGCCCGTCGCCCGCCGAAGTGCCGCATGAGAATGATCGCGGCGACGATCTCGACGAGGTTCGATGCCGTCAGCCCCAGCGAGCGGACCGGCGGATAGCCCGCCGCAAGATAGGCCGCGACGAAACCGAGCCCCACCCCGGCAAGCACGATGCGCTCGTGCAACGTGCGAAAGCGCAGCAGGATCGCCGCCGCTGCCGCATTGGCGAGCCAAAGCGGCGCGATCGCTGGATGATAGCGGGCCAGCAGCAGGCTGGGGATGGTGAGCGCCGCGGTCAGCACGAACATCGCCGCCGCCGGCAGTGCCAGCGCCGCAACCTGCGAACGTCCGGTCACCGCGTGATAACGCCGACGCATGTCGTCGCCGATGCGCGCAATGCGTGCGGCTGGATCGACAGTCGTCCGGTCATCGGGCGCGCCCCCTTCGCCGCTGTGCCGTGCGGTCGGGGCAGGGGGGCGCGGCGGGGTGACCGCGTCCGACCAGACCTTCGCGCCGGTGGGGTCCGGCGTCGGGCCGCGACCGCCCGGCGGCATCACGGCAGGGTCAGGGCTATGGGGCCGGTCGGCGATCCGCCATCACCCCTTGGGATCACGGGTGGCATCGTGGAGCAGCAGCACCGCCTGCGTCCGGTTGACGACGCCCAGCTTGCGCAGGATCGCCTTGACGTGCTGCTTCACGGTGATCTCGGACAGGCCGAGCTCGTAGGCGATCTGCTTGTTGAGGCCGCCGTCGCGCATGGCGCGCAGCACCCGTGCCTCTGCCGGGCTGAGGGAGGCGAGGCGGGCATCGGCGCTGTCCGGTGCGTCGAGCTCGAGCCCCGGCGTGAAGTGCGAGCCGCCCGACAGCACAGTGCGGATCGCGGCGGCGAGATCGGCAAGCGGCGCTGCCTTGTTCACATAGCCGGCAGCGCCGTTGGCGGCGGCGCGCGCTTCGATATCCGGGCGCTCATCGCCGCTGACGACAAGGATGGGGGTCGCCGGGCGGGCCCGCGCCACCTCGATCAGGCTGGCGATGCCGCGGCTGTCGGCAAGCCCGAGGTCGAGGATCACGAGGCCGGCCGGCATCGGATCGTCGAGGACTTCGCGAAGCGTCCCGGCCTGTGCGATCTGCGCCCCAGGGGCCGCAATTTCGAGCGCCATGCGCGCGGCTTCGCGGCACATCGGATGGTCGTCGGCGATAATCGCGCGCTGGATCATGTTTTGCACCCCTGTCAGTACCTTACCTACGGGGCGGCACGTTTCCAGTGGGAAATTCATCCAAGCTTGCCGAAGATCGCCTCATATCCGGCCTTGTCCCCGCTCGCGAGCAGCCGCGCCTGCTCGTGCCAGCGGTCGCGCGCCATCCGGCCGGCGAACGGGCCGAGATCGGCGTCGAGCGAAGCGGCCTGATCGGGCGACAGCGCCGCCAGGTCGGCGATCGACGCGACGCCGCGCTCGACCAGCATCGCGGCGGCCTTCGGGCCTAGCCCCTTCAGCGTCGTCAGCGAAGGTTCTGCGGCGAGCGGCGGCGTGGCGGGCAGGGTGTCGGCAAGCGGCGGCGGCGCGGTCGCGACCGCGGGCGTTTCGATGACGCCCGGCGTCGTGGCAGGCTCGGCGGAAGCGGGCACCGGCGGCGCTTCTTCCGCCCGCGTTTCGGCAACGGTCGCGGCGCTGCCCACCTCGACCGTCTCGCTGCGTTCGGCGAGTTCGCGCTCGCCCTCGCGGCGCTGGCGACGGCGCTTCTGGCCCCAGACGATCATCGCAATCGTCAGCACGATCGCGATGGCGATCACGACGAGATGCGTGACGGTGATCGGCATCATCATTTCCGCCGCCCCGCCGGGCGAGGTCGCGGTGATCGTGTCGGCTGAGGCGGAACTGGCCATGGCGATCCTTCAGGTAAACCGTCGAAAGCGGGACGAATCAGGCGCGTTCGCGTTCCACTTCGCGCCAGCCGATGTCGCGGCGGCAGAAGCCCGTGGGGAAGTAGAGTGCGTCGACTCCGCGATAGGCGGCGGCCTGTGCGCTCGCAACGGCGGGTCCGCTGGCGGTCACGGCGAGGACCCGTCCACCCGCGGCCACCAACGTGTCGCCGGCCAGCTTGGTGCCCGCCTGAAACACCGTCACCCCCGCCGCTTCGGCCGCGTCAATGCCGCCGATCGCGCCGCCCGTCTCGGGCGTGCCGGGATAGCCGCGCGCGGCCATGACGACGGTGAGCGCAGGCGCCGCGGCGAAGCTGGGAGCGGGCGCCTCGGCCAGCCGACCCTCGGCCACCGCGAGCAGGAGCGCCAGCAGATCGCCCTCGAAACGCGCCATCAGCACCTGGCATTCGGGGTCGCCGAACCGCGCATTGTATTCGATCAGCTTCGGCCCGGTGTTCGTCAGCATCAGCCCGGCATAGAGGACGCCGGAATAGGGCGTGCCCTCGGCCGCGAGCGCCTCGATCGTGGGGCGGACGATTTCCTCGATCGCCTGTGCCTCCAGAGCGGGGGTGAGGACGCGGGCGGGGGAATAGGCGCCCATGCCGCCGGTGTTCGGGCCGGTATCGCCGTCGCCGACGCGCTTGTGGTCCTGTGCCGAGCCGAACGGAACCAGCGCGGTGCCATCGGTCAGGACGAACAGACTGGCTTCCTCGCCGGTCAGATACTCCTCGATCACTGCCTCGCCGCCCGGTTCGGCGAACAGTGCGGCGAGGGCGGCATCGGCCTCTTCCGGCGTCATCGCGATCGTCACGCCCTTGCCCGCGGCGAGGCCGTCCGCCTTGATGACGACGGGCAGCCCGAACGGCGCGATCGCCGCGCGCGCCTGTTCGAGCGAATTGACGTGGACATAGCCTGCCGTGGGAATGTTGGCGCGCGTGCAGAGCGCCTTGGTGAAGCCCTTCGATCCCTCGAGCTGCGCTGCCGCCTTCGATGGGCCGAACACAGCAATGCCTGCTGCGCGCAGATCGTCGGCAAGGCCCGCGACTAGCGGCGCCTCCGGCCCGACGGCGACGAGCGCAATGCCCTTCTCGTGGCAGAACTCGGCGACCGCGGCATGATCCGCGACGTTCAGGGCGACGCATTCGGCATGCTGCGCGATGCCCGGATTGCCCGGCGCAGCGAACAGCGTAGTAAGGCCCGGCGATTGCGCGAGCTTCCATGCGAGCGCATGTTCACGCCCTCCCGATCCGATCAGCAGGACGTTCATGCCCGATCCCTTTATGATGTCCGACGACGACAGGTCCGCGCTGTTAGCCGAGGGACGCCCCGGCGACAACGCTGCGCCGATGAGCGTGGGCGAGCTGTCGGGCCGGCTGAAGCGGATGGTCGAGGGCGAGTTCGGGCATGTCCGGCTGCGCGGCGAAATCTCGGGCTACAAGCGCGCCACGTCCGGCCATGTGTATCTGGCGCTGAAGGACGAGGCGGCAGTGATCGACGCGGTGATGTGGCGCGGATCGGCGGGCGCGCTGGCCTTTTCCCCCGCGGACGGGATCGAGGTGATCGCGACGGGCAAGCTCACCACCTATCCCGGCCGCTCGAAATACCAGATCGTCATCGAGCGGATGGAACTGGCGGGCGAGGGCGCGCTGATGGCGCTCCTCGAACGCAACAAGGCGCGGTTCGAGGCGGAGGGGCTTTTCCAGAAGTCGAAGGCGCGTCGGCCGCTCCCCTTCATGCCGCGCGTGATCGGCGTCGTCACGTCGCCCACCGGTGCGGTGATCCGCGACATCCTCCACCGGCTGGAGGATCGCTGCCCCTCTCACGTCATCGTCTGGCCGGTGAAGGTGCAGGGCGACGGCGCCGCGAACGAAGTGGCGGCGGCGGTGCGCGGGTTCGATGCGATCACGCCCGGCGGGTCGGTGCCGCGCCCCGACCTCGTCATCGTCGCGCGCGGCGGCGGCTCGATCGAGGATCTGTGGGCCTTCAACGAGGAAGCGGTGGTGCGCGCGGTCGCCGGCTGCTCGATCCCCATCGTCTCGGCGGTGGGGCACGAGACCGACACGACATTGTGCGACTTCGCCGCCGACCTGCGCGCGCCGACGCCCACCGCCGCGGCGGAGATCGCGGTGCCGGTACGCGCCGACCTGTCCGAACAGGTGGCGATGCTGGCGCTGCGCACGCAGCGCTGCGCGCGCCGCTATCACGAGCGGGCGGGCGAGCGTCTGGCGGCGCTCGCGCGGGTGATGCCGAAGCGCGACGCGCTGCTCGGGCCGCAGCGCCAGCGCGCGGACGATGCCGGCTCGCGGCTGGTGCGCGGGCTGGAGCGGCGGCTGACTGCGGGGCGCGGGCAGCTCGACCGCGCGGGCGCGGTGCTGCGCCCGGCGCTGCTCGACCGGCGGCTGGAACGGGCGGGGGCGGCGCTGGCGTCGGCGGGCCGCGCGCTGGCGGCGAGCGATCCCCAAAAACCGCTTGAGCGCGGCTATGCCTATGTCGAGGGGCGGGTCAGCGGGCGGGTCGTCGCCGATACCGCCGCAGCGCGGGGCGCGGGGGCGCTGCGCCTCCACTTCAAGGACGGCACCGTCGATGCGCGGGTTGAGCGCGGCGGCGGGCGTGCCTACACTGACGGTTCACCCGAGCAGCCCGATCTTTTCTAAGCGCGGATACCCAGTTCCATGTTGATGTCGCACACCGCCCGTCCCGCCCGCCTGCATTTCATGGCGAACGGCTTTCGCGTCCTCTCGCCGGGCGATCATGTGCTTTGCGCGGTGACGGGGGAGCGCATCGCGCTCGATTCGCTCAAATATTGGAGTGTCGCGCGGCAGGAAGCCTATGCGAGTGCCGAGGTCGCGACAAAGGTGATGACGGGGGCGTGATCGCCCGGCGGCAGGTGCTTGGGGCGGGCGCGGCGCTGGCAATCGCCGGGGTAGCGCGAGCGCAGACAGAGGATGTCGTCATCACGAGCCACGACGGACCGCGCGGCTTCGGCCTGTCGGGCAAGTCGGTTCAGGGCGGGGTGATGATCGGGCGTGCGGGAAGCGATGCCGCGCTGAGCCTCGACGGGAACGTGGTTCGGGTTTCTGGTGATGGACGCTTCCTGATCGCTTTCGATCGCGACGCGCCGCCGCTGGCGGAGCTTGTGGCCCGCTTTCCCGACGGACGCAGATGGCGGGAGGCGATCCACGTTCAGCCCGGTGCATGGCAGATCGAGCGCCTGCCGACGCTGCCGCGCATCAGCCAGCCGAGCGCCGAGTTCACGCGCCGCCGTGCCCCCGAACTCGCCCGCATCGCCGCCGCTAGGGGCAGCGACAACGACAGCGGCGGCTGGCGCCAGCGCTTCGTCTGGCCGGCACGGGGCCGCATTTCCGGCCGGTTCGGCTCGCAGCGGATCTATGCCGGCGAACCTGGCGCCTATCACTCGGGCGTCGACGTGGCGCGCCCGATCGGCGCGCCGGTGATGGCGCCCGCCGACGGCGTGGTGATCCTCGCGGCCAAGACGCCCTTCACGCTCGAAGGGCTGCTGCTGATGATCGACCACGGCATGGGCCTGAACAGCGCGTTCCTGCACCTTTCCCGCATCGACGTGAAGGAAGGGCAGGCGGTGCGACAGGGCCAGCCGATCGGCGCGGTGGGGGCGACAGGGCGGGCGACCGGGCCGCATCTGCACTGGGGGATGAAGTGGCGCGACGCGCGGATCGACCCCGCGCTGCTGGCGGGGCCGATGGCCTCCTAAAGCTCTCCCTTTCGGGGAGGGAACTCACTCACGCCCGCCGCGCCAGCTGCGCTTCCGACAGCGCAATCGCCTTTTGCACCGCCGCCTCGATCGACAGGAAGCTGGTGTCGAGCGCCGCCGCATCGGCGGCCTGGCGCAGGGGTGCCTCGTTGCGGCGGCTGTCGCGATCGTCGCGGGCGCGGATGTCGGCGAGGACGCGGTCGTAGCTCGTGTCGATGCCGTGACGGCGCAGCTCCTCGTGCCGGCGGCGCGCGCGGATCGCGGGGGTGGCCTTCACGAACAGCTTCACGTCGGCGTCGGGGGCGATGACGGTGCCGATATCGCGCCCGTCAAGCACCGCGCCGCCGTCCTGCTGCGCGAACCGCCGCTGCCGCTGGAGCAGCGCCGCGCGCACCAGCGGATGCGCCGAGACGATCGAGGCGGTCTTGCCGACATGATCGCTGCGCAGGTCGGGCGAGGCGAGCACGCTTTCGTCGAAATTGCACATCGCCACCACGTCGGCCTCGCGCGCCGGGTCCAGCCCCTCGGCCAGCACCTGTGCGGCGACCGCACGATAGAGGAGGCCGGTGTCGAGGTGCGGCAGGCCGAAATGCTTTGCCAGCGCTCGGGCGATCGTGCCCTTGCCCGAGGCGGCAGGGCCGTCGACGGCGATAATCATGCGTTGAGCCATGTGGGTTGCGCGCCGAGCATCTGAGCGGTCGCGATGAAGTCGGGATAGCTGGTGGCGATCGGGCTGGCGTCGTCGATCGCGACTGCACGCGCGGCGTGCATCCCCGCGACCGCCATCGCCATCGCGATCCGGTGGTCGAGCAGGCTGGCGACGCGGTCGCCGCCGGTGCCCGCCAGCAGCTCGCCGTCGCGGCCGTCGATCGACAGGCCGTCCTCGTGCTCTTCGACCGACACGCCGGCGAGGCCAAGGGCGGCGGCCATTGCGGCGATACGGTCCGATTCCTTGACGCGCAGTTCGTGCGCGCCGCGCGCGACGGTGCGGCCCTTCGCAAAGGCGGCGGCGACGAACAGGATCGGATATTCGTCGATCATGCTGGGGGCGAGGTCGGGCGGCACCTCGATCGCCGACAGGGGGGCATGACGGACACGCAGGTCGGCCACGTCCTCGCCGCCGACGTCGCGCGGGTTCAGCCGCTCGATCGACGCACCCATCATCCCGAGTGCCTCGATCAGGCCGGTGCGCGTCGGGTTCATGAGGACGTTGCGGATCGTCACGTCCGACCCCGGCACGATCGAGGCGGCGACCATCCAGAAGCCCGCCGACGACGGATCGCCCGGCACGTCGATGTCGCGCGCGCGCAGTTCCGCCTCGCCGCGGATCGACACGACCTCGCCCTCCACCGTCAGCTCGGCGCCGAAACCGCGCAGCATCCGCTCGCTATGGTCGCGCGTCGGCACGCTCTCGATCACGCGGGTGATGCCCGGCGTGTTGAGGCCCGCGAGCAGCACCGCCGACTTCACCTGGGCCGAAGCGACGGGGAGGCGGTATTCGATCGGCACCGCGGGACACAGCCCGCGCATGGTGAGCGGCAGGCGGTCGCCGGGGCTGGCGGTGAAGTCCGCACCCATCCGCGACAAGGGCTCGATCACGCGGCCCATCGGTCGCTTCGACAGGCTGGCGTCGCCGGTGAAGGTGGCAGTGATCGGGTGGCTGGCGACCAGGCCCATCAGAAGGCGTGTAGAGGTGCCCGAATTGCCCATCTCGAGCGCGGTCTGCGGCTGGAGGAGCCCGCCGACGCCGACGCCCGACACGCGCCATTCGCCGTCCTCGCGCCGCTCGATGCTCGCGCCCATCGCCCGCATCGCGGCGGCGGTGGCGAGCACGTCCTCGCCCGTGAGCAGCCCGCGGATGCGGCTTGTCCCGATCGCGAGGCCGGCGAACATCAGCGAGCGGTGACTGATCGACTTGTCGCCCGGCACCGTCACCTCGCCCTTCAGGGGGCCGGCGGCGGCGATCGACAGCGGGCGGGGCGAGGCAGGGGGGTGCATGGGCGCGGGCTTTTGACAGGGGGCTTGCACTATGGCAAGGCGCGCGCCACTTCGCGGACCCTTCTCAAGGCCCGAAATCATCCCATCCGAAAGGCGATACGCGGCATGGTCAAGCCGGAATGGGGCACGAAGCGTTCGTGCCCGAAATGCGGAACCCGCTTCTACGACTTGCAGAAGGACGAGCCCGTCACCTGCATCAACTGCGGCTATGCGTGGGAGCCCGAGCCCATCCTGAAGTCCAAGCAGCCGCTGCCCTTCGAGGCGGTGAAGGCCGAAAAGGACAAGGACAAGGAAGCCGATTCGGATCTGGGTGACGATCTGGACATCGACACCGAGGACGACGACACCCCCGCCGACGACGATGTCGACCTGGGCGGTGACGACGACCTGGGCGTCGAGGCGCCGAGCGACGACGACGAGAATTGATCGATCGGGTGCCGGGCGGCTGCGGCCGTCCGGCGCCCATTCGGCGGCGTTCCGAAAAACGCGCTTGCCAACCCAGAAAAGCGCCCCTAATGGGCGCCTTCCCGGAACGATGGGGCCGTAGCTCAGCTGGGAGAGCGTCGCAATGGCATTGCGAAGGTCAGGGGTTCGATCCCCCTCGGCTCCACCATTCCAGCCC
>CAJYLT010000065.1 GCA_913775795.1 uncultured Sphingomonas sp.
ACCGGATGGTCCGCAATGCGCTGATCGCGGCGGGGAATGGCGGGGATGTGTCGCTGCTGCCGGCGGTGCGGGCGCTGCTGGCGGACGAGGACGAAACGGTGCGCGGGGCGGCGGCGCGGGCGGCGGCGCGGTTCGAGGGTGTTTCCGGCAAATGACGGTCCCCGGCGCAGGCCGGGGTCCAGTCACGGGCCGTTCGCGACTGGACCCCGGCCTTCGCCGGGGTAGCGGGAAACCTAAGCCTTCTTCGCCGCGATATACCCGTCGACCACCTGCTCCAGCACTTCGAGCGGCATCATGCCGTTCGCCAGCACCGCCTCATGGAAGTCCCGGATGTCGAACTTGGCGCCGAGCGCCTTCTTCGCCCGCTCGCGCAGTTCGGCGATCTTCAACTGCCCGACCATGTAGCTCGTCGCTTGGCCGGGGTTGTTCATGTAGCGGTCGACCTCGCGCTTCAGGTCGATTTCCGACAGCGACGAATTGTCGCGGAAATATTGCTGCGCCTGCTCGCGCGTCCAGCGCTTCGAATGCATGCCGGTGTCGACGACCAGCCGGATCGCACGCCACATCTGGAGCGAGAGCATCCCGAACCGCTGATAGGGGTCCTTGTAGATACCCATCTCGTCCGCCAGCCGCTCGGTATAGAGGCCCCAGCCCTCGGTATAGGCGCTGTAGCCGCCCAGTTTGCGGAACTTGGGCAGGCCGGTCAGCTCCTGTGCGCGGGCGATCTGGAAATGGTGGCCGGGCGCACCCTCATGCACCGCGATGCCGGAATTCTGCACCTTCTGCACCTGGCTCATGTCGGCGAGGTTGACGTAGAAGATGCCCGGCCGCGACCCGTCGGGGGCGGGGCGGTTGTAGAAGGCGGTCGACGCGGTCGCCTCGCGCCATTTCTCGACCGCGCGAACCTCCAGCGGTGCCTTGGGCAGCACGCTGAAATATTGCGGGGCCTTGCCCATCACTTCGGCGATGACCGCGCGCGCGTCGTTCAGATACGCTTCCTTGCCGCCTTCGGAGTTCTCATACTTGAAGCGCGGATCGTCGCGGATGAAGGCGAAGAACGCCTTGAGATCGCCCTTGAACCCGGTCTGCTTGCGGATCGCGTCCATCTCGGCCCGGATCGCCGCCACCTGGCGCAGGCCGAGCTGGTGGATCTGGTCGGCGGTCAGGTCCGTGGTCGTGAAGTTGTAGAGACGCGCGGCGTAATAGGCGTCGCCATTGGGCAGGCTCCACGCGCCGTTGTTGCCCTTGGCCTTGCCCTCGATCTCGTCCAGCGCGGCGAACAGCGTGTCATAGCCGCTTTTGAACGGGCCGGTGAGCGCCGTGCGGGCGTCGGCCAGAAGTTTGTCCTTGGTCGCGGCGGGGGCGTCGAGCGCAGCGACCTTCTTGGCGAAATCGGCCATCACCGTGCTGTCGGGGCCGGCGGTGAAGGGCGCGCCGACGAGGATCTTCTTGGCATCCGCCCGCGCGGGCGCGAACACCATCTGCGGCGGGACGATGCCCTTGGCCGCCTGCGCGCGCATCTTGGCGGACACCTCTCGCATCACGCGATCGGTCTCGCGGATGCGGGCGATATAGGCCTCGGCATCGGCGACGCTGGCGATCTTGTGATTGTTGATGAGGAAGACGGGGATCTCGCCCGCCGGGCTGCCGTTGGTCGACACGGGGAAGCTATAGTCGCGCCACTGATACTGGCGGCGCTGATTGGCGACCTGGAACTCGTAGAGGCGGTAGCTGAGCTTGCCCTGTGCGCCCAGCTTCGCCGGGTCGAAGCGGCGCTTCATCTCGGCCAGCGTCGCCTCGGCCATCTGCATCCGCTTCTCGCCCGCGGCGCCGGTATAATCGTCGAGCTTGTCGTAGTTCGTCTTGCCGCCGAGCGAGGTGACCTGCTCCGGGCTGAGCGCGGTCGAGGCGTCGAAGGCGGCGTCGAGAAACGCGTTGAGGCGAGCATCCTCGGCGTCAGCCGTGGCGGCGACGGGAGCGGTCTGCTGTGCTGACGCGGTTGCGGCCAGCGGCAGGACGAGGGCGGCGGACAGCATGAGACGAAGCGAAAGAGCCAAGCAAACCTCCTGATTTTGCAGGGAGGCTATGCGGGCGGCGGCGGCAGGGCAACATGGTTTCGCGCGGAACGAGCGCGCCTCAGTCGTCCTCGTCCTCGAACCCGACCAGATCGAGCGCGCGTGCCTTGATCTGGTGGAGCGCGCACCAGTGGACCAGCGCATCCTCGCGCCCGTGCGTCACCCACACCTCGCGCGGGGCGAGCTCGCGGATCGTCGTGGTGAGCTCGTCCCAGTCGGCATGGTCGGACAGGATGATCGGCAGCTCGACCTGTCGCTGGCGTGCGCGCTGGCGCACCCGCATCCAGCCCGATGCCATCGCGGTGATCGGGTCGGGCAGCCGCCGCGACCAGCGATCGCCGAGCGCGGAGGGCGGGGCCATGACGACGCGGCCGCGCAGTTCGTCCTTCGTCGCCTCCATCGCGGGACGCAGGTCGCCGAGGTCGACGCCGTGCTCGATATAGAGGTCGCACAATTTCTGGAGCGCGCCGTGCAGATAGATGGGGTGGCCGTGCCCCATGTCGCGAAGCTCGCGGATCACCCGCTGCGCCTTGCCCAGCGCATAGGCGCCGACAAGGACGCAGCGATCGGGCTCGGCCAGCAGCGCGGCGTCGATCTTCGCCAATTCCTCGGTCGTCTCGGGATGACGGAAGACGGGCAGGCCGAACGTCGCCTCGGTCACGAACACGTCGCAGGGGACGGGCTGGAACGCGGCGCAGGTGGGATCGGGCCGGCGCTTGTAGTCGCCCGACACGACGACGCGCTCGCCGCCATGGTCGAGCACGATCTGCGCCGAGCCGAGCACATGGCCGGCGGGGACGAAGCCGACCTCGACCGGCCCCATCGTCACGCTCTCGCCGTAAGCGGCGGGCACGCCGTTCTGCGGGCCGTAGCGTGCGGCCATGATCGCCAGCGTCTCCGGCGTCGCCCAAACCTCGCCATGCCCGCCGCGGGCGTGGTCGGCATGGCCGTGCGTGACGAGCGCGCGCGGCTTGGGCGTCGACGGATCGATCCACGCGTCGGCGGCGGGGACGTAGATGCCCTCGGGGCGGGGATCAATCCATCGGCCGGGTGCGGGCATCGCGTCGATGTGGGGCGCCCCCGGTGCGGACGCAAGCGGATCGAGAGACTTACGCGGCGCGTTGAAGGCGATCCGAACGACGGAGAGAGAAGATGTTCCTCGACGACAACGGTATCTGGGGCGCGGTGGTGGTAATCGGACCGATCGTACTGGCGCTGATCATCGGCTGGGCCATGCTGCGCAATCGCGGCGCCACCCGTCACGAGCTTGAGCGCACCGAGGCCGCCACCAAGGCCATGTACGACGAACAGAACCGCGAAGACATCGCCCGGGACAACGGCTGAAATTCAGCCGGTTGCCAGTCGCATTTCATCGGGATAGCGCGCCGGCCATGAACAGCCCGCTTGTCGCGCGCACGGGGCAGACGAAACGGGGACATCCGGTTTCGATCAACCTGGCGCCCGATCCGGATCTTCGGAGGCATATCGCACGCCTCTTCATTACGATCGTCGATCAGCCCGACGATGCGATACTTGAAGACTTCGTCGTCAGTGAAACCGGTTTCATCCGTATCCTGCTGACCGGGGAGTGGGCGGCGCTCGAGGACGGCACGTGGCGCGATTATCAGGGGTCGGTGCTGTTCGGCGCCCAGTCGCGCCCCTTTCGCTGCCGGGTCAAGGGGGCGTTCGCGATGTGCGGGTTCGCCATCCTGCCGGGGGCGTGGCGCAGCCTGACGGGGATCGACCACCGCGACCTCGCCGACCGGGTCAAGCGGCTGGTCGGGCCGATCGGCGACCGGCTGGATCAGGCGGGCGACGATCCCTGGTCGCACGATGCCACGTTCGCCGCGCTCAATTCGGCGGTGCGCGACTGGGTGAGGGTCACTGGCGGCGAGATCGACAGCGTCGCCGAACGTTTCGACCAGCGCATCCACCTCGACCCCACGCGGTCGGTCGCCGATCTGGCGCACGAAATCGCGGTGACGCCGCGCACGCTCGACCGCCGAATCCAGACCAGCTTCGGCCTCAGCCCCAAGATGGTGCTGCGCCGCGCGCGCTTCCTCGACATGGCGGCGACGGTGCGCGGCATCGCCGTGCCGGACGAGGAGATGCTCGCCAGCCTGCGCTTCTACGACCAGTCGCATCAGGTGCGCGAGTTCCGACACTTCACCGGCATGACCCCGGGCGCGTTCGCCCGCGGCTCGACGCCGCTCTTTAACCTCGCGCTCGAATCGCGGCAGCGGCGCAAATACGAACTGGCGGACCGAACGGGGGAGCGGATACCCTGGCTGGCGTGAAGACCGCGCCTCTGCCGCCGATGATCGAGGACTGGTTCGCGGGTCGCGGCTGGCGGCCGCGCCGGCATCAGCTCGACATGCTGGCGGCGGGGCGCGCCGGGCGCCACGCGCTGCTGGTCGCGACGACGGGTGCGGGCAAGACGCTGGCCGGGTTCCTGCCGACGCTGACCGAACTGATCGAGGCGCCGCGAGAGGGGCTGCACACGCTCTACATCTCGCCGCTCAAGGCACTGGCGGTCGACGTGCGCCGCAACCTCCTGACCCCGATCGAGGAGATGGGGGCGGCGATCACCGTCGAGGCGCGGACGGGCGACACCCCCAGCGACCGCAAGGCGCGGCAGCGGGCCAAGCCGCCCAACATCCTGCTGACGACACCGGAGTCGCTCAGCCTGCTGCTCAGCTATCCCGACGCGGCGATCATGTTCGCCGACCTGAAGACCGTGGTGATCGACGAGGTGCACGCCTTTGCGACCGGCAAGCGCGGCGACCTGCTTTCGCTCTGCCTCGCCCGGCTTCAGCGGTTCGCGCCCGACCTGCGCCGCGTCGCGCTGTCGGCGACGGTTGCCGATGCCGACGGCTATCGCGCGTGGCTGGCCCCCGACGGCGATATCGACACGGTGGCGCTGGTGGAGGGCGAGAAGGGGGCCGACCCGAACATCTCGATCCTGCTGCCCGAGGATCGCGTGCCGTGGTCGGGCCATTCTGGCCGCTATGCCGCGCCGCAGGTGATGCGAGAGATCGAGGCGCATCGCACGACGATCGTCTTCTGCAACACCCGCAGCCTTGCCGAGCTGATCTTTCAGGACCTGTGGAAGGTCAACGACGACAACCTGCCAATGGGCGTCCATCACGGCAGCCTGGCGGTCGAGGCGCGGCGCAAGGTCGAGGGGGCGATGGCCGACGGGCGCCTGCGCGCGCTCGTCGCGACCGCCAGCCTCGACCTGGGCGTCGATTGGGGCGATGTCGATTGCGTGATCCAGATGGGCGCGCCCAAGGGATCGTCGCGCCTGCTCCAGCGGATCGGCCGTGCCAATCACCGGCTGGACGAAGCCTCCGAAGCCGTGCTCGTGCCCGGCAACCGCTTCGAATATCTGGAGGCGCGCGCGGCCTTGGACGCGGTGGAGGCGCGCGAGCTCGATCCCGACATCTTCCGCCCCGGCGCGCTCGATGTGCTCGCCCAGCACCTGATGGCCTGCGCCTGCGCCGAACCGTTCGCGGCCGACGCGATGCTGGCGGAGGTCCGTTCCGCGCTCCCCTATTCGGCGCTGACCGAAGAGACGTTCGACCGCGTGCTCCAGTTCATCGCCGATGGGGGCTATGCCCTGCGCGCCTATGACCGGTTCAAGCGGCTGACGAAGGGACCGGACGGCCTGTGGCGCGTCAGCCATCCGCGCTTCGTCACGCAGCATCGTCTGAACGCCGGCATCATCGTCGATGCGCCGGTCCTGAACGTCCGCTTCAAGAACGGCCGCACGCTGGGCACCGTAGAGGAGTTTTTCGCCGCCACGCTGTCGCATGGCGACACCTTCTTCTTCGCCGGGATGGCGCTGGAGGTCGAGCGGATCGACCAGCTCGACCTGCTGGTGCGAGCGACGTCCAAGCCCGCGCGCATCCCGACCTATGTCGGCGCGCGGATGCCGCTCTCCACCAACCTCGCGCACCGCGTCCGCTCGTTCCTGTGCGACAAGACCGAGTGGCCGCGGTTCCCCGACGATGTGCGCGAATGGCTGGAGGTGCAGGATCGCCGCTCGGTCCTGCCGAATCCCGATCAGCTCCTCGTTGAGACCTTCCCGCGCGAGGGGCGGCACTACATGGTCGCCTACAGCTTTGAGGGGTGGAACGCGCATCAGTCGCTCGGCATGCTCGTCACCCGGCGGATGGAGGCGCTCGGCCTCAAGCCGATGGGGTTCGTGTCGAACGATTATGCGATCGCCTGCTACGGCCTCGAAAAGATCACCGACCCGGCGGCGCTGTTCTCCCCCGACATTCTCGAGCACGAGTTCGTCGAGTGGGTGCAGAACTCCGCGCTTTTGAAGCGCGCGTTCCGCGAGGTGGCGGTGATCGGCGGGCTGGTCGAGCGGCAGCATCCGGGCAAGAAGAAGACGGGCAAGCAGGTCACCTTCTCCACCGACCTCATCTACGACGTGCTGCGCAAGTACGAGCCGGGGCACCTGCTTCTCCAGGCCGCGTGGGAGGATGCGCGCGCGCGGATGACCGATGTCGGGCGGCTGGCGGGCCTGCTCGACCGCGCGGCCGATACGATGGTGCATGTCGACTTGGAGCGCGTGAGCCCACTCGCGGTCCCGGTGCTGGTACTGATCGGGCGCGAGCGCGTCGCACAGGGGACGGTGGACGACGACCTCCTGATCGAGGCCGAGGCACTGGCGAACGAGGCGATGCGGCTGGACTGAGGGGTGACGGCTAGGGGCCCGCCTCGCCCCGTGCTATGCTGCGCCCATGCTGCAGCTTTGCGCCCCGTTCGCGCTGTTGCTGGCCGCGGGCCAGCCGGCCGCGCCGCGCGATCCGCAGGCGGTGGTGCTGCCCTTGCCGCCGCCGCCCGCCGCCGATGCGGTGACGCCCGTGGACCCCGCAGAACTGCTCGCCTTCGCCGAGTATGAGCAGCGGATGCGCGTGCCCGTCCGCGTCAATGGGGCGGGTCCGTTCCAGTTCGTCATCGACACCGGCGCGGAGCGGACCGTCATCTCGCGCCAGGTCGCGACCGCGCTGGGGCTGGCGACGGGACCGCGCGTCAACGTCGCGGCGATGACCGGAGTCGTGCCGGTCCCCACCGCGCATATCCCCTCGCTGGAGATCGACGCGGTCCCGCGCGGGATCGCCATCGATGCGCCGCAGCTCGAAGGGCCGCATCTGGGCGCCGACGGGCTGGTCGGGCTCGACAGCCTTGCGAACAACGCGCTGCTGATCGACTTCGACGACCGGGTGATGCACGTCCAGAAGTCGCGCCGCCGCCAGCGTGCCGCCGCTCCGGACGAGATCGTCGTCGTTGCGAAGTCGGTGATGGGCCGGCTGATCGTCACCGACGCGCGGTTCGCGGGCAAGCGGGTCAGCGTCGTGCTCGATACCGGCACCGCGGTCAGCGTCGGCAACACCGCACTCCTGAAGCTGGTCGAAAGCCGGGTGAAGACCGGTACGCCGATCCGCATCATGAGCGTGACCGGCGCGATGCTGACCGCCGATTATCGCATCGTCCCCCGCGTCAGCGTCGGCGGGATCGAGGTCAACACGCTCCCCGTCGCGTTCGCCGACGTGCCGCCGTTCAAGCGGCTGAACCTCGACGAAAAGCCCGCGCTGTTCCTCGGCATGGACGCGATGAAGCTGTTCCGTCAGGTGCGCATCGACTTTCCCAATCGCGAGGTCCGCTTCATGCTGCCGCGCGATGTCGTCCGGCCGGGCATGACCGCGCGTGTCGTGCGTTAAGGACGTTGCGGACCGCCGTTCGCCGCGGCATAGCAACCCGATGGTTCCGTTTTCGTTCGCCGGCCATGCGTTCGCCGCGATGCCCGAGGGCGCGCTGTTCTGGCCCGCTCGCCGCGCGCTGTTCGTCGCCGACCTGCATTTCGAGAAGGCGAGCTGGTTCGCCAAGCACGGCCAGATGCTGCCCCCCTATGACAGCTTCGCCACGCTCGCCGCACTGGAAACGGTGGTCGAGGCGTGCGACCCGGCGGAGATCTGGTGCCTGGGCGACAGCTTCCACGATGCCGCCGGCTGCGACCGCCTGCCCGCCGAGGTGCAGGCGGGGCTGCGCGCCCTGACGGCGGCGCGGCGGTTCGTCTGGATCACCGGCAACCACGACGCGGGCATGCCCGACCGCTGCGGCGGCGAGGTGATGGCCGAAGCGCGGCTCGGCGACCTGATGCTGCGGCACGAGGCCGAGCCGGACGAGCCGCTCCCCGAATTGTCGGGCCACTGGCACCCCAAGCTGCGCGTCGCCGTGCGTGGCCGGCTGGTCGCGCGCCGCTGCTTCGTCGCGACCGCGACCAAGCTGGTGCTGCCGGCGTTCGGCTCGCTCACCGGCGGGCTGGACGCGACGCATCCCGAGCTGATGCGGACGGTGGGTGCGCCGGCACAGGCACTGGTCGCGGCAGGGGGCCGGTTGCTGCGGTTCCCGCTGGCGGCGTAAGAGCCATGCATCGGCGTCCGTTTCGATAGAGGCGCCGCGGAGCAATCGGCATGCAGGACGATAGCGCGCATCTGGCTGGCAAGGTCCCCGCCGTCACCGCTGCCTTCTGGGCGATCAAGATTCTTGCGACGACGCTCGGCGAAACCGCGGGCGACGCGGTGAGCATGAGCTGGCTGGGCGAAACCACGCCGGAGGCGGGGGCGGGCGGCATCAACGGCTACCTCGTCGGGACCGCCATTTTCGGTACCTTGCTACTCGTCCTTGCCGCGTTGCAGATCCGGGCGCGGCGGTATCATCCGTGGCTCTACTGGGCCACGATCATCGCCTCGACCACGGCGGGAACCACGCTTGCCGATTTTGCCACCCGCTCGATCGGACTCGGCTATCCGGGTGGATCGCTGCTGCTGTTCGCGCTTGTCCTGATTTCGCTGTTCGCCTGGTATCGCGCGGTCGGTACGGTGGACGTGAACCGCATCGTCACGGCCCGTGCGGAGACATTCTATTGGGTGACGATCACTTTTTCCCAGACGCTCGGCACGGCGCTGGGCGACTGGGTGGCGGACGGGAGCCTCGGCTATTCGGGGGCCGCATCGCTGTTCGGCGGTGCGCTCGTCGTGCTCGCGGCGCTCTATGCGTTCACCCGCATGTCGCGCGTGTTGCTGTTCTGGGCGGCATTCATTCTGACGCGCCCGCTCGGCGCGACGGTCGGTGATTTTCTCGACAAGCCGATCGCCAAAGGCGGTCTTGATCTCAGCCGGCCGCTGGCGACGGCGGTGCTTGCCGTTGCGATCGTTCTGCTGATGTTTCTGGGGTCGCGCAGGGCGGGCGCACACCCCAGCCGATAGGCCGCGCTATTCCCGCCCGCAACGGATCGGCGCCGTGCCCGCGCTGGTGCAGGCGGCGTTGCCCGTCACCATGACGCTCCCGGTCCCCGTCGCCACAACGCGCGCGGTTTCGCTCGCCGCCGCACGCGTGTCGCCGGCGCTTTCGGAGGAGAGATTAAGGTCGCGGACGGCCAGCCCGGCCGCCTCGATCGTGCCGACGCCGGTGTTCGCAAGGCGGGCGGTGCGCGCGGTGCCGCCCAGCGTCAGCGCGCCCGATCCGGCGAGGATGGCTTCCAGCCGGTCGGCCTCGATCCGCGCGACGTCGATCCGGCCCGAGCCGGTGAGCGAGACGCCGATCTCCAGTCCCTGAAGCCGGTCGGCGCGAGCGGAGCCCGATCCGCTAACGCGCAGGTCGACGAGGCGGGGGGCGGTGACGCTGACGCTCGCCGCCTCGGTCCGGTCACCCGGCCAGCCGCCCCAACCATTGGGGCTCGAGCGAATGACGAGCGTGCGATCCTCGACCCGGATTTCGACGCCGTCGAGTGCACGCGGTTCGCCGCGGGTCGTCACGCCCGGGCTCCCGCCGCTTTTGATGTCCACGCTGAACGGCCCCTCGACGCGCACGCGGTCGAAGCTCGTCACCATCACCCGCCGCTCCTCGGCCTGAAGCGCGGCGGGGGTGAGGGCGAGGACGGCGAGAAGAGTGCGCATGGCGCTAGATCGCACCGCCGCCGCCGACGATGCAAGCGGCATCAGCCGCAGGTGACGCTGCCGACCCCCGACTTGCTGACATTGCACTTGGCGCGCGGGCCGAGATCGACCGAGCCGACGCCCGCGATCGACACGCGCGCATCGCCGTCGACGGTCGCATCGACGCTGCCGGCGCCCGCCACCGATACCTCTGCCGCGCGGACGCGCAGTTCCTTGGCGCGGACCGATCCGGCGCCCGACACGCTGGCATTGAGCGTCTGCGCGGTCCCTGCCGCCGCCACGTCGCCCGCGCCCGACACGTCGAAGCTGACGTTGCCGCCCTCGACCTGCCCGACGGTGAGGTCGCCCGCGCCGGAAATGGTGCCGGTGAAATTGCCCGTGCCACGGTCGATCGTCATGCCGCCCGCGCCGGCGATCGTCGCGCCCTCGATCTCCGGCATCGTGATCTCGATCGTCGCCTTCTGGCTCTTGCCCCATTCCCAGGCGGCTTTCTTCACGCGGATCTGGAGCGTGCCGTTCTCGTTCGCGATCTCCAGCCGGTCGAGCAGCTTCTGGCCGCCCTTTGCCCTGACGCCGAAGTCGCCGCCGGTCGTCACGCGAACGTCGGCAGGGGCCGCATTGGCGACGCGGGTGAAGCCCGATGCCGCGAAGCTGCGCTCGCCCTGCGGCCCGGCGTCGCTGCTGCCGATGGCGGACCCGCTGCCGCAGGCGACGAGCGGAATGGCGAGCAGGATGGCGTTGAAGCGCATGGGTGACCTCCCTCAAGATCAATCTGTATTAGAGGAATAGTACACCTGCGCTGCGCATGCGTGCAAGAAAAAAGGGGAAGCGGTCGCCCGCTCCCCCTTTCTCATCGTTCCAGTCGGATGGCCCGGTCAGGCCTCGACCTTGTCCTTGTTGTAGATCGCCGCGGCCTTGCGAAGGACCTCGAGGATCTTCTGGAGCGCGGTCGGCTCGTCCACCTCTTCCATCGCGGCGAGCTCGCGCGCGAGGCGGCTGGCGGCCGCTTCGAAGATCTGGCGCTCCGAATAGCTCTGCTCGGGCTGATCATCGGCGCGGAACAGGTCGCGGACCACCTCGGCGATCGACACCAGGTCGCCCGAGTTGATCTTCGCTTCATATTCCTGGGCACGGCGCGACCACATGGTGCGCTTGATCTTGGGCTTGCCCTTGAGCGTCGCAAGCGCTTCGCTCATCGTCAGGTTCGACGAAAGCTTGCGCATGCCGACGGCCTCAGCCTTGTTGGTCGGAACGCGGAGCGTCATCCGCTCCTTTTCGAACCGGAGAACATAGAGTTCGAGTTTGGCTCCAGCAATTTCCTGGCTTTGCAGTTCGACCACGCGGCCGACACCATGCTTGGGATAAACAACATAATCGCCGACGACGAAGCTCAGCGCCTTGGCAGCCATTTAGCAGACCTTTCTTTGGGATGCCGTATCAGTTCCGTCCGATCCGC
>CAJYLT010000066.1 GCA_913775795.1 uncultured Sphingomonas sp.
AGTGCGACGCGCGCCTCATCGCGCGTTTCACCACGGGCAATCACTTTTGCGATCATGGGATCGTAGAAAGTGCTGACGCTGTCTCCCGTTTCGACCGCACTTTCCACACGGGCCTCCCAGTGGAAGCCAAGATAATCGACTCTGCCCGGACTTGGCAAAAACCCCCGCGCCGGGTCCTCCGCATAGAGCCGCGCTTCGATCGCGTGGCCGTCGATCGACAGCTCGTCCTGCCGCTTGGGCAGCGGTTCGCCACTCGCCACGCGCAGCTGCCATTCGACCAGATCGACGCCGGTGATCTCCTCGGTCACGGGATGCTCGACCTGAAGCCGCGTGTTCATTTCCATGAACCAGGTGCGGTCGGCGCGTAGGCCCTCGCTGGCGTCGGCGATGAACTCGATCGTCCCCGCGCCGACATAGTCCACCGCCTGCGCGGCACGGACGGCGGCTGCGCAGATCGCCTCGCGCGTCGCCTCGTCCATGCCGGGCGCGGGCGCTTCCTCGATCACCTTCTGGTGGCGGCGCTGGAGCGAGCAGTCGCGTTCGAACAGGTGGACGACGTTCCCGTGCGTGTCGCCGAAGACCTGCACCTCGATATGCCGGGGCGAGAGGATGTACTTCTCGATCAGCACGCGATCGTCGCCGAAGCTCGCCGCCGCCTCACGCTTGCACGACGCCAGCGCGTCGGCGAAGTCGGCCGACGCCTCGACCCGGCGCATCCCCTTGCCGCCGCCGCCCGCCACCGCCTTGATGAGCACCGGATAGCCGATCGCATCGGCCTCCGCCTGCAATCGCGCGGGCGACTGGTCCTCGCCCAGATAGCCGGGGGTAACGGGCACGCCGGCCTCCGCCATCAGCTTCTTGGCAGCATCCTTCAGCCCCATCGCGCGGATCGAGTGCGGGGTCGCCCCGACCCAGATCAGGCCCGCCGCCGCCACCGCCTCGGCGAACTCGGCATTTTCCGAAAGGAAGCCATAGCCGGGATGGATCGCCTCCGCCCCGGTCGACTTTGCCGCTGCGATGATCTTGTCGGCGACGAGATAGCTCTCGCGCGCGGGCGACGGGCCGATATGCACCGCCTCGTCCGCCTGTCGCACGTGAAGTGCGCCGGCATCGGCATCGGAATAGACCGCAACCGTGCGGATGCCCAACGCCCGCGCGGTGCGGATGATGCGGCAGGCGATCTCGCCGCGATTGGCGATCAGGAGCGAGCGGATCATGTCAGCTCTCCAGCTTGAAACGGATGGCATCGCCACCGCGATAGGCGACGGCATCGAGGATGACGGCGACGAGCCGGTCGAACCGCTCGCCGATCGCGGCGCGGGAGGCAGCGGCACCGGTCCAGACGATCTCGATCGGCGGGTGGACGACCCCGACGAGCAGGTCGAACAGCGCGTCGAGATTGTTTGCGCCGTACCATTCGACGCCCGAGGCCTCGCGAAGCGCGGCGTGGAACTGCGCCTCGCTCTCGATCGCGGCGGCGGTCAGATGGACCCGCATGTTCACATCCGGAACACGCCGAACGACGGGCGCTCGGGAATGGGGGCATTGAGGCTGACGGCGAGCGCGAGGCCGAGGACGTCGCGCGTCTGCACCGGATCGACGATGCCGTCGTCCCAGAGGCGCGCGGTCGCGTGCCAGGGGTTGCCCTGCGCCTCGTAATCGTCGCGGATCGGCTGCTTGAACGCTTCCGCCTGTTCCGGCGTCCAGTTCGGCGCGTCGCGGTGGACGGTAGCGAGGACCGAGGCAGCCTGCTCGCCGCCCATCACGCTGATGCGGCTGTTGGGCCAACTGAACAGGAAGCGGGGGCTGTAGGCGCGCCCGCACATCCCGTAATTGCCGGCGCCGAAGCTGCCGCCGATCAGTACGGTGAGCTTCGGCACGGTAGCGGTCGCGACGGCAGTGACGAGCTTGGCGCCGTGCTTGGCGATCCCCTCCGCCTCGTACTTGCCGCCGACCATGAAGCCGGAGATGTTCTGGAGGAACAGGAGCGGCACGCGCCGCTGCTGCGCCAACTCGATGAAATGCGCGCCCTTGACCGCGCTCTCGCTGAACAGGACGCCGTTGTTGGCGAGGATCGCGACCGGCATGCCCCAGATGTGCGCGAAGCCGCAAACGAGGCTCGCGCCATATAGCGCCTTGAATTCGTGGAACTCGCTGCCGTCGACCAGCCGCGCGATCACCTCGTGCACGTCGTACGGCGCACGCACGTCCTGCGGCACGATGCCGTACAGCTCCTCCGCCGCATATTTCGGCGCGCGCGGCTCGCGAAGCGTCAGGCCGTGGGCGAAGTCGGCGGGCAGCGTCGAGACGATGTCGCGGACGATCGTCAGCGCATGCTCGTCATTCTCCGCGACGTGATCGACCACGCCCGAGCGCCGGCCATGCAGGTCGCCGCCGCCCAGATCCTCGGCGCTGATCTCCTCCCCCGTCGCCGCCTTCACCAGCGGCGGGCCGGCGAGGAAGATCGTGCCCTGGTTGCGGACGATGACGCTCTCGTCGCTCATCGCGGGGACGTACGCACCACCGGCGGTGCAACTGCCCATCACGCAGGCGATCTGGGCGATGCCCTTCGCGCTCATGTTCGCCTGATTGAAGAAGATGCGCCCGAAATGGTCGCGGTCGGGAAACACCTCCGCCTGATGCGGCAGGTTGGCACCGCCCGAATCGACCAGGTAGATGCACGGCAGGCGGTTGGCCTCGGCGATCTCCTGCGCGCGCAGGTGCTTCTTGACCGTCATCGGGAAATAGGTGCCGCCCTTCACCGTCGCGTCGTTGGCGACGATCATGACGGTGCGGCCGGAGACGCGCCCGATCCCGGCGATCACGCCCGCACCGGGCACCTCGCCGTCATACAGGTCGAACGCGGCGAGCTGGCCCACTTCGAGGAACGGCGAGCCCGGATCCAGCAGCCGCTCGACCCGCTCGCGCGGCAGCAGCTTGCCGCGGGCGGTGTGCTTCTCGCGCGCCTTCTCGCTCCCGCCGAGCGCGGCCTTCGCCACGTCGGCGCGCAGCTTCTCGGCAAGCGCGCGATTGTGCGCGGCGTTGGCGCGGAAGGTTTCGCTGTCGGGCTGGACCGCGGTGGGAAGGACGGGCGCGCTCACGACCCCACCTCCCCCCTGGACGGGAAGGTCGCGAGACTTGGCGCATGCAATGCGCCTAGTCGCAGCGGGAGAGGGAGTGGCGACGCCAGCCCCCCTCTCCAAGCTTCGCTAGGCGCGCTGCGCACGCCAAGCTTCGCTATCCTCCCCCTCGAGGGGGGAGGAACCCCCACGCCATTGACTGAGCCCGTCACTGCGCCACCCGCTCGGCCGCGCCGATCAGTTCGCGGCCGATCAGCATGCGGCGGATCTCGTTGGTCCCCGCGCCGATGTCGAGCAGCTTGGCATCGCGCAGGAAGCGTTCCACCGGCCAGTCCTTGGTATAGCCCGCGCCGCCGAGCGCCTGCACCGCCTCGCCCGCGACCTTGAACGCGTTTTCGCTGGCGAGCAGGATCGCCCCCGCCGCGTCGAACCGCGTCGTCCGGCCCGCATCGCACGACCGCGCCACCGCATAGACATAGGCGCGCGCAGAATTGAGCGCGACGTACATGTCGGCGATCTTGGCCTGCATCAACTGAAAGCTGCCGATCGCCACGCCGAACTGCTTGCGCTCGCGCAGATACGGCACGACCACGTCGAGGCACGCCTGCATGATCCCGAGCTGGATGCCGGCGAGGACGGTGCGCTCATAGTCGAGGCCGCTCATCAACACGCCGACGCCGCCATTTTCCGGCCCCATCACGTTTTCGGCGGGTACGAAGCAGTCGTCGAAGACGAGCTCGGCGGTCGGTGAGCCGCGCATGCCCATCTTGTCGATCTTCTGCCCGATCGAGAAGCCGGGCATGTCCTTCTCGATCAGGAACGTCGTGATCCCGCGGCTGCCCTCGCCCGTCTTGGCATAGACGACGAGCACGTCGGCGTACGCCGCATTGGTGATCCAGAACTTGGTGCCGTTGAGCTTCCACCCGCCCTCGACCGGCGTCGCGCGCAGCTTCATCGAGACGACGTCTGACCCCGCGCCCGCCTCCGACATGGCGAGGCTGCCGACATGCTCGCCGGAAATGAGCTTCGGCAGGTACTTTGCCTTCTGCTCGCCATTGGCCCAGCGCGCGATCTGGTTGACGCACAGGTTCGAGTGCGCGCCGTAGCTGAGGCCGATCGAGGCCGAGGCGCGCGCCACTTCCTCGCAAGCGATGACATGCTCGAGATAGCCAAGGCCGAGGCCCCCATCCGCCTCCGCCACGGTGATGCCGTGCAGGCCGAGCTCGCCCATCGCCGCCCACAGTTCCGCGCGCGGGAACCAGTCTTCGGCGTCGATGCGCGCGGCGAGCGGCGCGATCCGCTCGCTGGCGAACCGCTGCGTCACGTCGCGGATCATGTCGGCGCTTTCACCCAGCGCGAAGTCGAAATCGGGGGTCATGCCCTCTCCAGTCAGCTATTTTGTAGCTCGTTTACCCCGCCGCGGGTCTCAAGGGAAATTGATGCCGGCGGAATCGGACGATAGATGGGGTCTATGATCGACCGCTATCTGCTGCGCTATTTCCTGGGCGTGGTCGATCACGGCAACTTCTCGCGCGCCGCCCGCGCTGCCGGCGTGTCGCAGCCGACGCTCTCCTCGGGCATCGCCAAGCTGGAGCGGCTGGTCGGCGCGCCCGTCTTCGAGCGCGACAGCCGCCGCGTCGAACTGACGCCCGCCGGCACCCGCCTGCTCGCCCATGCCCGCCGGATCGAGGCCGAGTTCGCCGAGGTCGAGCGCGCCGGTGCCGACACCGCGCCCGCCCGCCTGATCCGCATCGGCATCGCCCCGTCGATCCCTGCGACAATGATCGAGCGCGCCGTCGCCGCCGCGCGCATCGCGGCCCCCGACGAGCGCCTCGAACTGGTCGAGGGCACGCGCCGCGACCTCATCGCCCGCCTCGACCGCCGCCGCCTCGACGCCGTGGTCGCGCCGGCCGAGGGCGACTTCACCGGCGAATTGCTGTTCGAGGAAGGCTATGCCGTCGCAATGGCGTCAGGGCATCGTCTCGCCGGTCGCAACCGCGTGACGGCGGAAGAGATCGCCGGCGAGACGATGCTGGTCCGCCGCCACTGCGAAGCCCTCGCCGCCGTCAGCCGCCACTTCACCGACCGCGGTGTCCGCCCCTTCTTCGCGGCGCGCACCACTAACGACGAATGGGCGCTGGCGCATGTCCGCGCGGGGCTGGGCATCACAGTGATGCCGCGCTGCTTCGCCGGGCCGGGGGTGGCGATGGCCGAGCTCGCCGGGTTCGACCGGCGGCGGCGAGTGGCCATGATGGTCGACGCGGCGGGGGGACGCGCGGCGGCGTCGGGGAGCTATGCGGCAATGCGGGAGGCGCTGCGGGGATTAGGCGCTTCGTGATCTGACGCTTCTGAGGCGGCGAGCCGGGTGTCCGCTGCTGGCGGGAGAACCGACTTTCGCTAAGCCGGGCAAATGGCGGCACCCACCGGGTCCGCTATGTAACAGTCTACGAAATCACCGAAGCTAGACGCGACGAACCGATCCCCGCCGCCGATGGCTGCTACTTTACCGCGGTGCTCGCCATCATCGCAACAGATTGCCCACGCAAAGCACCAAATCGAAAAGTCGGCAAAGAAAATAGACTTTTCGGCTACCCCATTAATTTCAGCAGACGCGAGCGGCTGTCGGTACTCATCAACAATATTCTTCATTCGGCCAACCGGCCACCAATTTGTCAGTTCATTATCCCAGCTCGGGTACTGTGCTGGGCAACCGCGCAAAACGTAGTCGCGAAAATCGGCGGGCAGTACGACGCCGTAGCGCTGCTCTAGGGCAAGCACTTCGGTCGGATTGGTGTTGCTCGCAGCGATGCCAGACTGCGTCGCCTCCCACCAATCGGCCAATCTGTCATGCGGCGGTCGATCATTAGCTTGCATCGTCAAAGCGTCGCATGACCAGCGAATGTCCGCAATTGGGGCGCTAGCCATGGCTCGCTCGCCCTCACTCGCTCCCGAACCAGTCGCTCTCGATCGGCATCCCCGGCGGGATCGTCGGCTTGGCCTGCTTCTTCGCCAATTCCGCCTTCAGCCGTTCCTCGTCGCCGAGCACGCCGGCCAGATACCGCGACCATGCATCGCCCTTGCCCGACCGCGCCGCCAGCCGCGTCAGGCGATCGCCGAGCGCCGCCGCCACCTCGGGCGAGGTTGCCGGATCGCGCGCGGTCGCGGCCATCGTCATCGCCGCGCGCCATGCGATGCGGCGCGCGACCGGATCGCTGCCCGGCATCAGCACGCGCGTGTCGAGCCGGTCGAGCACCGCCTCGATCCCCGGCAGCGAGGCATCGCGGCGATGCTGCTCGACCAGCCGGGCGAGGCGCGCGGGGGCGAGCAGGCTGTCGAGCGGCACCTGCGCCGCCACATCGGCGGCGACCAGCGGGTCGAAGGCCGGGCCTTCGGCAGTGCGGAGCACTTCCTGATTGTACTGCGGGTCGCCGGTCACGTTGGTCGCCGATGACAGCGGCAGGACGAGCGCGGCGGGCACCGTCAGCGCCTCGACCGACAGCGTGCCCATCAGCGCGTCGATCGCGGCCAGTTGCGTCGCCGCGGGCACCGGCGCGGGCGGCGGGCCGCCGTCCCCGGCCAGCGCATAGCGCGTGTCGATCCCGCCGATGAGCTTGCCCGCCGCATCCACGGCATAGCGGTGGAACAGCCACACCGGCACGAACTTGCGGCGAAGGTCGGACAGGGGCTCGCCGGCGCGCAGCACGTGCGGCCCGAAGCGCGACAGCGCGATCCGCCGCACCTCCAGCTGATGCGCCAGATGCGGAAGCGGGTCGGCGCCGTCGTCCCACATGCTGCCATATGGGTTTGGCGCATCGGCCGATCGCCCGTCGGTATCGGTGGCATAGCGCAGCCCCTTCGCCGCCGCCGCCCTCGCCGCCCCGCCCGCATCGTCGGCGGCGCCATAGAGCCAGTCGACCGCGAAGCGATCCCACGCGCCCACCCCCGGCGCATAGGCGTCCGACAGGTCGAGCGCCCCGTCCGTCACCTTCACCCGCGGCCCCGGATAATCCATCACCGACGCGCGATCCTGCGTGCTCGCGGCGAAATTGTGCGCAAAGCCGAGCGCGTGGCCCACCTCGTGCGCGCCCAGCTGGCGGATGCGCGCGAGCGAGGCCCTGACCGGGTCCTGCGCGCCGCCGCTGCCGTTGCCGGCGGTGCCGACCAATCCTTCGAAGATCACCATGTCCTGCCGCACGCGCAGCGCGCCGATGACGACATTGCCCTTGATGATCTCGCCCGTCTGCGGATCGGTGATGCCGCCGCCGTACGACCAGCCGCGCGTCAGCCGGTTCGACCAGTTGACCATGTTGTACCGCACGTCCATCGGATCGGCGCCGGCTGGCAGGATTTCGGCGCGGAACGCGTCGACCAGCCCCGCCGCCTCGAACGCCGCCTTCCAGTAATTGACGCCCTCCATCAGCGCGGTGCGGATCGGCTCGGGTGCAGCGGGGTCGATGTAGAAGACGATCGGCTTCTTCACCCGCGACCGCGCCGCGGCGGGATCGACCTTCTCCAGCCGAAAGCGGTTGGCGAGCTGTTGCAGCACCGGCGAGCCCAGCGGGCTGCCATAATCATAATAGCTCGTCCCGAACGCGCCCGACCTTATGTCGAGCCGGCGCGGCGCGAAGCCCGGCGGCGGCGGGCGGACGAAGCTGTGATGCACGGTGAAGCTCGCCTGTCGTGGCTCGGGCGCGATCGACGACACCTCGCGGCCCGGCGTGTCGGACGTATAGGTCTGCACCGCGTCGATCTCGACATTGTCGGGAAACGCCTTGATCGAGGCGAGGTCGACGGCGCTCAAATCCCCCGCCAGCTTGAACCCCTTGCCCGCGCGCCCGCCGATGGCGAGGTCGGCACCCGACCCGCTGCCGTTCAGCGCATCGGCGATGTTGAGGATGTCGCGCGTCAGGAACGGCGACAGGTCGACGGTCAGCGACCCGTCCGCGCCGGTCGACACCACATCGAGCATCGCCGCGATGCTGAACGCGAAGCTCTCGCGCGCCCCTCGCTCGGTCGCCGCATCGCCGGTGGCGCGGAAGCGCGTGTTCTCGAACGTGACCGCGACCTTCTTGCCGTACCTGCGAAAGGCGACGATCTGCTCCGGTCCCACCTGCCCGCGATCGAGCGCGATTTCTGCGGAACCAAGTCCGCTGCGCAGCGCGGCAACGTGGATGAAGCGGCCGGCGACGCCGTCGGCGCCCGGCGGCGGCAGCGTGACGAGCACGCGCGCATCGGAGGGATCGGCCTTGATCGCCAGCATCGGGGCGTCTGCTCGCGTCTGCGCCTGCGCGCCGCTCACCACCGCCACCACCGCCGTCGCCGCCCGGAAAGCGTGCCGCATCGATCCGTCCCCCTAATCTGTGTGCCGAGCATGGCGGGGGATAGCGGGCGGGGCAACCACATCACGTCATCCCAGCGAAAGCTGGGATCGCTGGCGGCAACGGGAGCGCGCGCGACAACGAGAAGACCCCAGCCTTCGCTGGGGTGACGAAAGCGTGAGGAGTATCTCCCCTCCCTGACAAGGGAGGGGTCGGGGGTGGGTCGGCCTGTTGTCGGACGTGGGCTGGCCCCACGGACCCACCCACCCCCCGGCCCCTCCCTTCCAGGGAGGGGAGCCATCCATCAGTCGGGCATGTCACCCGTCGCACGCGATTGCGGCGGGGCGGGTTCCGGCGCGCGATCGATGCGGCAGGCGCGGATCGTCTCGGGCTTGGGGCGCTCGCCCTCGGCACGGAACGCGGCGACATAGCCGCCGGCGCTCGGCATCTCTTCCCGCCGGACGAGCTTGTAGCCGACCGCGGCGAACTCGCATTCGAGAAGCGCGGGCGGCGTCCCGTGGTTTTCGGTCGCACGGTTGGCATCCACGACCACGACCTCGCCGCCGGGCCGGAGCGACGGGCGCATCCGCCACAGGAACTCGTACGGCTCGGCGATCTCGTGGTACATGTGCACCATCAGGATCCGGTCGAAGCTGTTCTCGGGCAGCCGCGGATCCTCGGGCAGGCCCAGCCGCACGCTGACATTGTCCAGACGCTCGCGCGCCACACGCTGGGCCAGGCCGTCGCGAACCTCCGGCACGATATCCTCGGCCAGCACGCGGCCGTCCTCACCCACCCGCGCGGCGAGGCGGATGGTGTAATATCCCTCGCCCGCGCCGATATCGGCGACGGTCATGCCGGGCTTGATGCCGGCCTTGTCCATCACCGACGCGCCTTCCTTGACGCGGTCGCGCGCTTCCTCGGTCGACCAGCGGGCGGAGACGATCGTCGCGACGGGGCGGTCGGCGGCGGGGAAGCGGCCCTCGACCTTTTCCTCGGTCTTGTTCGTCGCGGGCGCCTTCACCGGCGCCTCGCACGCCGATGCCGCCAGCGCGAGCGCCGGTGCCAGCCATGTCAGCATCGGCGCCCCCCGCTTCGTCAATCGACGTCCTCCACCTCGACCTTTTCGCCGGTCACGCGCTGCGACAGCGCGGCGGCCATGAACGGGTCGAGCGCCCCGTCTAGCACGTCGGACGGCGCGGTCGAAGTCACGCCGGTGCGCAGATCCTTGACCAGCTGATAGGGCTGGAGGACGTAGGAGCGGATCTGGTGGCCCCAGCCGATCTCGGTCTTGGCCGAATAATCGCTCATCGCCGCCGCCTCGCGCTTCTGAAGCTCGGCCTCGTAGAGGCGCGCGCGCAGCATCCCCATCGCGGTCGCGCGGTTCTTGTGCTGCGAACGGTCGTTCTGGCTGGCGACGATGATACCCGAGGGGACGTGGGTGATGCGCACCGCCGAGTCGGTGGTGTTGACGTGCTGCCCGCCCGCACCCGACGCGCGATAGGTGTCGATCTTGAGGTCGCTTTCGTTGATCTCGATGTCGATCGAATCGTCGATCACCGGATAGACCCAGACGGACGAGAAGCTGGTGTGGCGACGCGCCGAGCTGTCATAGGGGCTGATGCGGACGAGGCGGTGCACGCCGCTTTCGGTCTTGGCATAGCCATAGGCGTTCTCGCCCTTGAGCAGCAGCGTCGCCGACTTGATCCCCGCCTGATCGCCGGCATGATAGTCGACGATCTCGACCTTCATGCCCTTTCGCTCGGCCCAGCGCGCGTACATGCGCTGGAGCATCTCGGCCCAGTCCTGGCTCTCGGTGCCGCCGGCGCCGGCATGGACCTCAAGATAGGCATCGTTGGCATCGGCTTCGCCCGCCAAGAGCGCCTTGATCTTGTCCTCTTCGGCGCGCGCCGCGAGTGCCTTCAGGCCCGCGACGCCCTCCTCGGCCATCTCGGCATCGCCCTCGGCATCGGCCATGTCGATGAGCTCGGCGGTGTCGCTCAGTTCGCGCTCGATCGCCCGCGTCGCACCGATCGCGGTGTCGAGCCGCTGGCGCTCGCGCATCACCTCCTGCGCGGCACGCGGATTGTCCCACAAGGTCGGGTCCTCGACACGCGCATTGAGTTCGTCGAGCCGCCGGAGCGCACGATCCCAGTCGAGAAAGCGGCGAAGGAGCGCAAGCGCGTCGTTGATCTGGTCGGCATATGCCTGCGCTTCGGCGCGCATGGGAAACTCCAGTCGGGTCTAGGTGGGGGCCGGGACGGCGGCGGTATCGCGCCGCGTTAGTAAATCCCGCCCTCCCTTTGCAAGAAATCGCTGTCGGACGGGCGCTGCTGCACCTCGCGCCGCGCGGCGGCGGCGGCAGCCTTTGCCTTGGCGGCGGCCTCGGCCTTCGCCTGCGCCTCCGCCTCGCGGTTGCGGCGCTGGCGGGTGGGTTCGCTCTCCGGCTTGAACGCTTCCCAGATCACCGATGCCTTGGGGTCGTCGGTCGGCCAGGCGCCCGTCACGGGCCGGCCGGAGGCGCGGTCGATCCGCACCATCCGCGTCCCCGGCGGCGCGCGGAACGGCAGCACCTCCATCCCCTCCCAAGCCTTGGTCGCGAACGCCTTGAAGATCGGCGCGGCGACGGTGCCGCCCTGCGCATAGCCGCCCAGGCTGCGCGGCTGGTCGTAGCCGAGATAGAGGCCGGCGATCATCTGCGGCGTGCCGCCGACGAACCACACGTCGGTGGGCCCGGTCGAGGTCCCCGTCTTGCCCATGATCGGCCGGCCGAGGTCACGCAGGATCGTCGCGGTGCCGCGCTGGATCACGCCCTCGGCCACATGCGTCATCTGATAGGCGCTCACCGCATCAACGACCTGGCGCGCGCGGATGCGCGGGCGCGGCATCGGCTTGCCGTCCCAGTCGGGCATGTTGCACCGTTCGCACGCGCGCCATCGCTCGGGCCAGATCACCTCGCCCTTGCGGTTCTGGACGAAGTCGATGACGCTCGGCGTCAACTGGCGCCCGTTGTTGGCGAGGATCGAATAGGCGTTGACCATCCGCATCACCGTCGTCTCGCCCGCGCCCAGCGCATAGGAAAGATAGGGCGCGTATTTCTGGTCGGTGATGCCGATGCGCTGCATCAGCCCCACGACCTTGTCCATGCCGGTGCGGTTCGCCGCCTGCACCGTCATCAGGTTGCGCGACTGTTCGAGGCCCCAGCGGATCGTATGCGGCCCCGCCCCGCGCGAATTGCCGAAGTTGCGGAAGCATTTCTGCCCCAGCCGCGCACCCTGATAGACGCAGAAGGGACCGTCGACGATGATCGTCGCGGGGGTCATCCCCGCCTCGAACGCGGCGGCATAGACGATCGGCTTGATCGTCGAGCCGGGCTGGCGCATCGCCTGCGTCGCGCGGTTGAAGCTGTCGAGGCTGGCGTCGAACCCTCCCTGGAGCGCGAGGAGCCGGCCCGTCCGCGGATCCTCCACCACCATGCCGCCCGAGATCCGCGGAATGCTCCGAAGAACCCATTGCCCGCCCTCCGGCGCGACGGCGATCACGTCGCCCGCCTTCAGCGCGGCGAAGGCGGTGCCGCCCTTGCCGCGGACCGGCATCTGCGCGCCCCATCGCGGCATGGTGCCGGTGGTGCCGTCGGTAAAACCGATCTCGGCGCTGTCCGGCCCGCGCGACACCACGACACCGATGCGCCAGTCATCGAAGTCGATCGCCATGTTGCTGGCCAAGAGCGGCCCCTGCCAGCCATCGGCGATGTCCAGCGTCTTGATCGGCCCCGACCAGCCGCGCCCCGAATCGAAGCGGAGCAGCCCGCGGCGCAGTGCGTCGGTCGCGTCGGCCTGAATCTTCGGGTCGAGCGAGGTGCGCACCCAGAGGCCACCGTCATAGACGCTGTACGGCCCCTCGGCCGCCTTCTCGCCGAACCGGTCGATCAGCTGGCGGCGCACTTCCTCGACATAATAGCCGGCGTTCGACTGGAGCGTCGGCAGCTGGCGGTCGGATAGGCCCAGCGGTTCGCCACGCGCCGTCTGATACTGGGCGTTGTTGATGAAGCCGTTGCGCAGCATCTCCGACAACACCCAGTTGCGCCGTTCCAGCGCGCGATCGGCATTCGCCGCGCGGCCATAGCTTTCGGGCGCCTTGGGCAGCGTCGCGAGGAACGCCATTTCCTGGAGCGCGAGCTGATCCACGTCCTTGTTGAAATAGGCGCGCGCCGCCGCCTGCACGCCGAACGCGCGGCGCCCCATCGGAATGCCGTTGAGATAGAGCTCGAGAATCTGCGGCTTGGTCAGCGCATCCTCGATCCTCCAGGCGAGGATCATCTCGCGCACCTTGCGCGAGGGCGAATATTCGTTGCCGATCAGCAGGTTCTTCGCCACCTGCTGGGTGATGGTCGAGCCGCCGCGGGCGCGCGCGCCGGTTCCCATCTTGCTGACATAATCGACCACCGCGCCGGCGAACCCCGGAAAGTCGACGCCGTGATGCTCGAAGAACGTCTTGTCCTCCGCCGCCAGAAACGCGCGGACGAGCAGCGGCGGAAATTCGGCATAGTCGAGCTCGACCCGCCGCTCGCGCGCATAGGTGTGAATGGGCGTGCCGTCGGCCGAGCGGATCGTCGTGGGCAGCGGCGGCTCATAGGCCTTGAGCGCATCGACGCTGGGCAGGTCGCGCGCGAACAGCGCCCAGCCGGCGACCATGCCGAGGCCCGCCAGCATCGCCAGCACGGCAAGCAGCCGGAACCACCAGCGCCGGCGCAACCGGGTGAACCACCCGCCCGCACCCTCGCCGCGCTGGAGCCTGAAATTGACCGAGTTCGCGTCCGCTTCCGCCATCAGGCGCGCGGTTTAGACGAGGTTGCGTCGGTTGGAAATGCCGCCGCGGCGAGTGGAGGGATGGAGACTTCTACGCGGCGACGCACCAGCACTAAAGCGAGGCGATGACCGAGAAAACGCGCGGCGTCGCCGTCGAGAACCGCCTCATTCCCTTCCCCGCATCGATCAGCGCGGAAGCCCGCTCGGCGATGGAGCGACTGGTCGACGATGCGGGCGTGCCGGTCAATTCGCGATACGCGATGCCTGCGCCCGACGATCATCCCGGCTGGACAGCGCTGAGGGCCGCGGCCGATGCGCAATATGCGGCGGCGGTCCGCAGCCTCGCCGGCACGTTGCGCGCACGGGCCGAGACGATCCGTATCGGCGAGACGCTCGTCCACGTCGCCAGCCCGGAGACGGGGCATCCGGACGAAGCTGCGTTTCTCGACTTCCACGGCGGGGCTCTGGTCTTCGGCGGCGGCGAGGCCTGCCTGGCGGGTGCGCGGATGCAGGCCGACCGGCACGGCATCGTCTGTTACGGCGTCGATTACCGGATGCCGCCCGAGCATCCCTATCCCGCCGCGCTCGACGACGCGATCGCGGCCTATCGCCACGCGCTCGAACGCCATGCCCCCGGCCGGATCGTCGTCGGCGGGCGTTCCGCGGGCGGGAACATCGCCGCCGCCATGCTGCTGCGCGCACGTCAGGAAGGGTTGCCGATGCCCGCCGGCCTCATCCTCCTGTCGCCGCAGGTGGATCTGACCGAAACGGGGGACAGCTTCGTCACCAACCGGCTGATCGACGTGGTGCTGCCGACCTCGCTCATGAACAACAATCGGCTCTATGCCGCCGGCGCCGATCTGGGGCATCCGCTCTTGTCACCGCTGTTTGGCGACCTGACGGGCTTTCCGCCGACGCTATTGCAGACGGGCACGCGCGACCTGTTCCTGTCGAGTACCGTCCGGATGCACCGCGCATTGCGCCGCGCCGGCGTACCCGCCGACCTGATCGTGTTCGAGGGGATGCCGCACGGCGGGTTCATGGGCGGCACGCCCGAGGATGCGGAGCTGGCGGAGGAAGTGCGCAGCTTCGTCGCGGGACGGCTCGCCTGACGCTTTACCGCGATGCCATCCGCCGTGCGAAGTAGACCTCGGCCGCACGCGCGACGCTTTCGGCCACCTTTTTGCGCCCGTCCTTCGACCCCAGGAACTCGGCATCGCCAGCGTTCGAGATATAGCCCGTCTCGAACAGGATCGACGGCATGTCGGGTGCCTTGAGCACGACGAGGCTGGCCATGCGGTGGAAATTGTCCTTGGTCGGCATCAGGGGCCTGGCCTCACGCCCCAGAAGCCGCGCGAAGCTCGCCGAGCGGTTCATCGTCTCGCGCTGCGCCAGGTCGATGAGGAGCGAGGAGATGTCGCTCGCCTGATCGCCGAGGTCGAGGCCGGCGATGATGTCCGCCTTGTTCTCGCGCGCCGCCAGCCGCGCGGCTTCCTTGTCGGAGGCGACTTCGGACAGCGTATAGGCGGTGGCGCCGGTCGCTTCGGGGTTGCCCGCGCTGTCGCAGTGGATCGAGATGAACAGATCGGCCTTCAGCCGCCGGGCGATGCCGTAGCGCTCCTGAAGGATCAGGAACCGGTCGTCCTCACGCGTGAGCGCCACGCGGACGCGGCCGCTGTCCAGCAGCCGCTCCTTGATCGCCAGCGCGGTCTTGAGCGTCACGTCCTTTTCGCGCAGCCCCGCCTCGTCGTTCAGCGCGCCGGGGTCCTTGCCGCCATGTCCCGCGTCGATCACGACCAGCGGGCGACTGTCGTCCTCGCCATAGATGCGCGGCAGCGCCGGCGCGCGCTTCGCCGCGGGGACGGGCAGGCTGACGCGCGAGCCGACATTGGCGGGCGGCAGGGTCGGCCGGCGCGCCATCTCGAACCCGCCATCGAAGCCGGCGAGCGGCAGGCGCCCTTCCGCCGCGGCGCGCGCGAACCGTTGGTCGTCGACGCGCTTCAGGACGAGCGTCAGCGTGCCGCTGGCGGCATCGAACCGCCCCTCGCGCACGATCGCCGGCCGGTCGAGATCGAAGACCAGCCGTGCGCCCCGCTCGGTCGCGCCCTGGCGCACGCGCGCCACCGGCCCGCCCGATACGACCCGCGCACCGGGCGCGACGCCTGCAATGTCGAGCGCGATGCGCCGCGGCGCGTCGAGGATGAAGGTCGAGGCGCCGGCAACGTTGCCGTCCAGCCGCACTACGATCGCCTCGTCGCTGACCCGCACCTCGGCCAGGTCGCCCGCCAGCGCGGGAACACCGCCCAGCCAGGCGGCGAGAAGCGCGAAGATCCACGTCACCCGCCTGCTATGGCGCGCCGCCCGCGCGGCGGTCCAGTCAAAACGCATCGCCCTGTTAGCCCCTTTTCGTTGGCTTGAGGGTTAGCGATCACCCCTTGGAGTGAAGTGAAATGGCGCGGTTAACGCGTCGTTCGGCACGATTTTGCCGGCAGGGCGGCAGAAACGCGCCGGTTGATGCGCGCGCGACCGGGTGCTACGTCGCAGTTTACCGATACTGGCGCGTCGAGGTTTTGATGCACAGCCATGTCGGGACATCCGCCCGATCCGGCGTGCTTCACGGGGTCGGACGCTCACAGGTTGACGCTGCAATGAGGCTTGTTTCCGTCCTTCGCCACCCCGCCGCCCCTTGGGGCCGGCGCGTGGCAGGGACGCTGCCGGGCGAACGCCCCGGCCGGCTCGTCGCAGCAGAGGCACTTCATCCACATCGAACGGCCCCCGACGCGATGCGCGCAGGGGCCAATCCATCGCATCGGCGCCCGGCCGGCCACGCGCCGCCGACGCCGCGGAGAGTTTTGAATGGCAACACGCATGTTGATCGACGCACGGCACCGGGAGGAAACCCGCGTCGCCGTCGTCCAGGGTAACCGCATCGAGGAATTCGACTTCGAGTCGGCCGAGCGCAAGCAGCTCAAGGGGAACATCTATCTGGCCAAGGTGACGCGCGTCGAGCCGTCGCTCCAGGCCGCGTTCGTGGATTACGGCGGCAACCGTCACGGCTTCCTCGCCTTTTCCGAAATCCACCCGGATTATTACCAGATCCCCAAGGAGGATCGCGACGCCCTGCTCGCCGAAGAGGCCGAGCACGCCGCCGAGGAAGCCGCGCTGCGCGCCGCCGAGGATCATGACGACGACGAGGACGGCGACGTCGAGGTGCTCGAGCGCCCCGGTGACGACGAGGAAGAGGCCGAGTACGATAGCGAGCATGGCGGCGAAGAGGGCTCGCCCGCCCCGCGCCGCAAGAAGGGTAACGGCGACGACCCGGCAGAGGCGCTGCGCCAGCGCCGCATGAATCTGCGCCGCCGCTACAAGATCCAGGACGTGATCCGCCGCCGCCAGGTGCTGCTGGTCCAGGTCGTCAAGGAAGAGCGCGGCAACAAGGGTGCGGCGCTGACGACGTACCTGTCGCTCGCCGGCCGCTACTGCGTCCTCATGCCCAACACCGCGCATGGCGGTGGCATCAGCCGCAAGATTTCGTCGGCCGCCGACCGCAAGCGGCTGAAGGCGATCATGGCCGACATGAAGCTGCCCTCGACCATGGGCTGCATCGTGCGCACCGCCGGGCTTCAGCGCACCAAGACCGAGATCAAGCGCGACTTCGACTATCTCGCCCGCCTGTGGGACGGGATCCGCGAGAACACGCTGAAGTCCTCGGCCCCCGCGCTCGTCTATGGCGACAGCGACCTCATCAAGCGGGCGATCCGCGACATCTACAATCGCGACATCGACGAGGTGATCGTCGAGGGCGAGGAGGGATACCGCCACGCCAAGGATTTCATGAAGCTCTTGATGCCCAGCCATGCGCGGCGGGTGAAGCAATATTCGGACGCGGTTCCGCTGTTCCAGCGCTTCGGCGTCGAGGATCAGCTGGCGGCGATGTACCACCCCGTCGTCCAGCTGAAGTCGGGTGGCTACCTCGTCATCAACCCGACCGAGGCGCTGGTCTCGATCGACATCAACTCCGGCCGTTCGACGCGCGAGCACAATATCGAGCAGACCGCGACCGCCACCAACCTAGAGGCGGCGCACGAGATCGCGCGCCAGCTTCGCCTGCGCGACATGGCCGGGCTCGTTGTCATAGACTTCATCGACATGGATCACTCGTCCAACGTCCGTAAGGTCGAGAAGGCGATGAAGGAGGCACTGAGGAACGACCGCGCCCGCATCCAGGTCGGCCGGATCAGCGCCTTCGGCCTCATGGAAATGAGCCGCCAGCGGCTGCGCACCGGCGTGCTCGAAGCCTCCACCCGCACCTGTCCGCATTGCGAGGGCACGGGCCTTGTCCGCACCGCCTCGTCCGCGGGCCTGTCGGCGCTGCGACTGATCGAGGAGGAAGCCGCGCGCGGTCGCGGGTCGCAGCTCCTGCTGCGCGCCAGCCAGGAAGCCGCCTTCTACGTCCTCAACAAAAAGCGTGCCGACATCGCCGAGATCGAGGATCGCTACGGCGTGATGGTCGAGGTGGCCGCCGATGGCGAGCTCGAGGGCGCGCGCATGTCGGTCGAGGCGTCCGGCCCCCCGCCGGCCTATGCGCCAAAGCTCGACCCGATCGTCGAGGAATTCGACGAGCCCGAGATCGAGGAGTTCGACGAGGAAGAGGAAGAAGAGGAAGCCGTCGAGGCGACCGAGATCGAGCAGGCCGAACCGCGCCGCGAACGCGAGCGTGAGCGCTCGGGCGAAGGCGACGAGGGCGGCCGCGGCCGCAAGCGCCGCCGCCGCCGCGGTCGCCGCGGTCGCCAGCGCGAGGACGAGAACGGCAATGCCGTCGAAAGCGAAGCCGGTGACGGCGAGGGCGAGAGCGACGCCTCCGACGAGAGCGTCGAGGGCGAAGCCGAGACTGTGGCCGCCGAAACCCAGGCACCGGCCGAGGGCGGCGAGCGTCGCCGCCGTCGCCGCCGCCGTCGTGGCGGTCGCCGCGAGGAAGGCGAGTCGCGGGTCGCCGCCGATGCGTCGGACGACAACGCCGACGATGCCGCCGAGCCGGTCGAGGGTGAAGCCCCGGTCGAGGCCGAAACCGCCGTCACCGTCGCCGATGCGAGCCCGGCCGAGCCGGTCGTGGAAGCCCCGGCCAAGCCAAAGCGCTCGCGCCGCAAGAAAGCGGACGTAGAGGCCGCGCCGGTCGAGGCCGAGGTCGAAGCAGCACCTGTCGCCGACGCGGAAGCCGAGGCGCCGGCCAAGCCCAAGCGCACCCGCCGCAAGAAGGCGGATGTGGAGGCTGCGCCGGTCGCGGCCGAGGTCGAGGCGGCGCCGGTTGCCGACGCGGAAGCCGAGGTTCCGGCCAAGCCGAAGCGTACCCGTCGCAAGAAGGCCGACGCTGCACCGGTCGAGCCCTCCGCCGACGCGGCGATGCCCGCCGACCGAACGCCGGAGCCGGTGTCGGTCGTCGGCGAGGCGGCGAAGCCGATCGAGGCGGAGACTGAGGCCGCTGAGGCAAACCCTGAGCCGACGGTCGCCTCGACCGAGCCCGAAGGTCCGCCGCGTCGCGGTTGGTGGCAGCGCACCTTCGGCGGCACCGAATAAGCAAAAGGCCGGGGGAAACCCCGGCCTTTTTTTCTTGGTGCTCCATCAGAGAGGCTCGTCACCCCGGGCCGCCCCTGGGTCCCGCTGCCTTCCCACGTCCAGAAGAAGAAGCGGGACCCCGGATCAAGTTCGGGGTAACGTGGCCATTGGGCGGGGCGCTGTCTTCACGCCAGGAACGGTGCGGCCATCTCGGGCGGTACGCGCATCAGCCGCCCGCTCGCACGCTCGATCAGCGCCCAGGTCGTCACCGCCTCGACCCGAACCCGCCCGTCCTCGCCCAGGAAGCGCATATGGCGGTTGAAGCGTGCGCCGCGCGGCGGTTCCGGGACCCAGGTCTCCGCCGTCACACGGTCGCCCGCACGAACGTTTCCGCGATAGTCGATCTCGTGCCGGATCACGACCCAGACATAGGCGTCGACGTCGCCCGGCGCCGCGACCGCGTACCAGTGGGCGCCGGCGACGTCCTGAATCCACTTCACCCAGACCGCGTTGTTGACGTGGCCCAGTTCGTCGATGTCGGCGTCGGTAGCGGTGATCTCGACGCGGAACGGCGTCCCCATCAACGCGCCTCGCAGGACAGCGGCGCGCTGCCCGGGATGGTGATCGTCGCCGCATCGCCCTTGCCGCGCAGCTCGAGCCCGCCCTCGCCCTTGTACCAGATGCCCGACCCGCTCGGCTGCTGTTGCAGCGTGCCGAGTGCGCGATAGCCGCGGCGCAGCGTCACTTCGTCCTTGGCATTGTCGAACCGCGCGATCAGCCGGACGCCGCCTTCGCAGGCATAGCGTGCGGTGATGATCGGTGTCTCGGCTTCGGGTGCTGGAACGAGCTCCGAACCGGGAAGCGGTGCCGGAGCGCGGGGCAGGATTTCGGCGCTGGCGATCCGCCAGCGTTGCTGGGCGGGGGTTGCGCCCTCGATATCGCCGGTGCGGTGAAGCGTCACGATCCCGCGCCGCTCGACGATTTCGCCGCCCTCCTTCATCCGGGCGGTGACAGTGACGGGCACCTCAACATAGCGTTGCCCCGCGCCCGCATCGATCCGGCCGGCGGGACCGACCTCGGCCTTGAAATCGGCGAAGCGGTCGAAGCGCTTCGCGTAATCGGCGGGCGTCAGTCCCGACGCTTCGCCGTTGTCGTCCCACATCGCCCGTGCAGCGGCATAATTGCCGCTCGCGATTCTGTCGTAATAGGCCCGAACGATCCGCGCAGCGCCGGCGCGGCCAGCCTCCGGCGTGGGCGTTGCGGTAGGCTGCGCGCGCGGAGCGAGCGGCGGCGCGTCGATGCCGGGCAGCGAGGCGTCTGGCGCCGCCAGGTTCGCCTCCGGCTCCGGCAGCGGCGCGAGCGCGGCATTGTCCGCCTCCGCCGCCTCCTCGTTCATCAGCGTGACAGCGGGCGCGTCGGCGGCACCCGCCGAATTGTTACCCGCTTCCTCGCCGCCGCCGCATCCCGCAAGCAGCGCGAGCACAACCAAGGGCGACGCGTTTCTCATCGTCGCCCAAGGTGCCGAAGCCGCTGCGCGACCGTCAAGTGCGCGCGTCAGGGTTCGAGCGCCGCACGGTCGCCGTCGCCCAGATCGTCGTCCCCGTCCTCGCTCTCCAGCGTGTCGGCGTCGAAATCGGCCTGCGCCTCGTCCTCCGCCTGGTCGTCCTCGTCCTGGTCGACGTCCTCGTCCTCTTCGCCGACCTCGTCGTCGGACAGGTTGTCGAGCGCGTCCTCTTCCTCGGCGGTGTCGTCGCCGAGATCGGGGGCGAGGTCGGTCAGGATGTTGCCGTCACTCGGCCCATCGCGCGTCGCCTCGAGGATTTCGGCGCGCTGGCTCTCGTCATAGCCGTCTTCTTCGAAACCGTCGTCGTTGGGGCCCTGTTCGCCTACACGGTGTCCGCCCATCGCACCCTCCTGAATCTGTTGCAGGGAGGGTAACGGGCCGGCCCCGACCGCGTTCCGTCAATGCGGCCGGAACATCCGCCCGCGCTCGGCCACCGCGACGATGAAGAAGGCGATCAGGCCCATCAGCAGGAAACCCGAATAGAGCGGCACCGTCGTCCCGTCGAACGCCTGGCCGATCGCCGCACCGATCAGCGCCCCGCCCAGCGTCGACACGAACCCCTGGAAGCTGGAGGCCAGCCCCGCGATCCCGCCCATATTCTCCATCGCCATCGCCGAGAAATTGGACGCGGCCAGCCCGAAGCACGCCATCAGCAGCGCCTGAAGCACGATGAAGACGGGGAGCGACTCGAGGCCCAGCAGCCCAACGGCCAGATGTACCGCGGCGATGACGATCAGCCCGGCCAGTGCGCTGTGCGAGATCAGCCGTGTGCCGAACCGCATGACGATGCGCGAGTTCATGAAGTTGGCGAGCGCCATCGTCCCCGCGACACACGCGAACACCACCGTCAGCCACTCCGCCGCGCCGAACAGGTCTGCCATGATCTGCTGGATCGAGTTGATGAACCCGAAGAGCCCGCCCGACAGCAAGGTCGCCCCGAGCGTGTAGCCCACCGCCATCCGGTCGCGGCACACCTTGGCGAAGCCGGCGAGGATGTGGCCGGGCAGCAGCGGGCTGCGCTGCTCGGGGTCGAGCGTCTCGGGCATCCGCACCCAGAACCAGGCGAGCACGAGGCCGGCGACGGTCGCGATGCCCACGAAGATCCAGCGCCACGGCGCGAACAGAAGCACGATCTGCCCGAACGCGGGCGCGAGCACCGGCGCGGCCATGAATACGACGAACACGAGGCTCATCACCCGCGCCATCGGCCGTCCGGCAAAACAGTCGCGCACCATCGCCACGGTGACGACCCGCGCGCCCGCCACCGCCATCCCTGCGACGAACCGCGCGACCAGGAGCAGCGTGAAGCTCCCCGCCGCCGCCGCCAGCAGATTGGTGACGACCGCGATCAGCAGCGACACGCCCAGAATCGGTCGCCGCCCGAAGCGGTCCGAAAGCGGCCCGTGCGCCAGCTGCGCGACCGCGAAGCCGATCAGGAAGCTGGTGATGACGAACTGGCGGTCGTTGGGATTGCCGACGCCCAAGCTGTCGCCGATCGCGGGGAGCGCGGGCAGCATCGAATCGATGCCGAGCGCGGTGAGCGCCATCAGCGCCGCCGCCAGCGCCACGAACTCGCCGAACGGGATCGGCGCGCGGTCGAGCGACGCGGGGGCGGCAAGCGGTTGATGCATCGGAGCTCTTTAGCGCAGACCGCGCACGGGTCACGCGGAATGTCGGCGCGGGCGCGCGAATCACCGGGCGGGTTGCGACCTGCCCGGCTGACGCCCTATCTTGGGCAGCATCAAATCCATTCAAGACAGGCACGTTCCATGCTCGATACCCCGCTGGCCGATATCCGGCCCGTTTCGCTCGACGATCAGGCGCGCGACCCCGACGGCTTCGCCCGCGACTTCGGCGAGGCGTTCCAGCGCTACGGCTTCGCGATCGTCCGCGACCACGGCATCGACGATGCGCTGATCGCGCGCGCCTGGGCGATGACCGAGGCGCTGTTTGCGCTCCCCGAGGAAACCAAGCGTGGCTGGTTCGTCCCCGGTGGCGGCGGCGCGCGCGGCTATACGCCGTTCAAGACCGAGATCGCCAAGGGCGCGAGCCATGTCGACCTCAAGGAATTCTGGCACATCGGCCGCGAGCTGCCCGCCGGGCATCGCTTCGCCGCGGTCATGTCGCCCAACATCTGGCCCGACGTGCCCGAGGGGTTTCGCGACACGTTCCTCGAGCTGTTCGCCGCGTTCGATCGCGCCGGCTCGCGCCTCCTCTCGGCGATCGCGCGCTATCTCGACCTCGCGCCCGACTGGTTCGAGCATGCGGTCGAGGACGGCAATTCGGTCCTGCGCCTGCTCCACTACCCGCCCGTGACCGAGGATGCGCCCAATGTCCGCGCCGGCGCGCATGAGGACATCAATCTCATCACCCTGCTGCTCGGTGCCGAGGAAGCGGGGCTCGAGCTGCTCGACCGCGACGGGCGCTGGCTGCCGGTCAAGCCGCCCGAGGGGGCGATGGTCGTCAATGTGGGCGACATGCTCCAGCGGCTGACCAACCACGTCCTCCCCTCGACCACGCACCGCGTCGTCAATCCGCCGGTCGAGCGGCGCGGCCATTCGCGCTATTCGATGCCCTTCTTCCTCCACCCCGCGCCCGACTTCGTCATCAAGACGCTGCCCGGTTGCATCTCGGCCGACCGCCCCAACCGCTATCCCGAACCGATCACCGCGCATGATTATTTGCACGAGCGGCTGGTCGAGATCGGCCTCATCAAGAAGTAAAGGCGCCAACCCGCAACGTACCCCGGCGAAGGCCGGGGTCCAGTCGGGGGACGGCCGCGCATCGTTCGAGGCGCTCGCAAATGGACCCAGGCCTCCGCCGGGGGACGGCTATTGGGGAAGTAGCCCCGCTAGACCCGCACTCAATTCTTTCTTCGCCGTCCCGGACTTGTTCCGGGGTCCACCGTCCCGCATGAGCCAAATTGGCCGGAACGGGTCCGGCATGACGAAGAAGGCACGCTCGACATGACCCAACCGCTCCGCGTCGCGATCGCCGGCCTCGGGACCGTGGGCGCGGGCGTCATTCGGCTGATCGATGCGAACGGCGATCTGATCGCGCGCCGCGCCGGCCGCCCGATCGAGGTCGTCGCCGTCTCCGCCCGCGACCGCGCCAAGGATCGCGGCGTCGACATCGGCCGCTTCGCCTGGGTCGACGATCCGGTCGGCCTCGGCCGGCATGAGGGCGCCGACGTGGTGGTCGAACTGATCGGCGGGTCGGACGGCCCCGCCCTCGCCCTCGCGCGCACCAGTGTCGCCGCGGGCAAGAGCTTCGTCACCGCGAACAAGGCGATGATCGCGCACCACGGCCTCGAGCTCGCCCGCGCGGCCGAGGATGCCGACGTGGCGCTCAAGTTCGAGGCGGCGGTCGCCGGCGGCGTCCCCGTCATCAAGGGCCTGCGCGAAGGGGCAGCCGCGAACGAGATCGCGCGCGTCTACGGCATTCTCAACGGCACCTGCAATTTCATCCTCAGCCGTATGGAGGCCGAGGGCCGCGACTTCGCCGACGTGCTGGCGGAGGCGCAGGCCAAGGGCTTTGCCGAGGCCGACCCGTCGTTCGACATCGATGGCGTCGATGCCGCGCACAAGCTGTCGATCCTCGCCAGCCTCGCCTTCGGCACCAGCCCCGCGTTCGGCGACGTGGCAGTGACCGGCATCCGCGACCTGATCGCCGCCGACATCGCCGAGGCGGGCGCGCTCGGCTACCGCGTCCGCCTGCTTGGCCTGGCCGAGGCGAATGCCGGCGGGCTGTTCCAGCGCGTCCACCCGCACCTCGTCCCCGTCGACCATCCGCTCGCGCACGTCACCGGCGCGACCAATGCCGTGGTGGCCGAGGGCAATTTCGTCGGCCGGCTGCTGTTCCAGGGTGCAGGCGCGGGCGATGGCCCGACCGCCAGCGCCGTCGTCGCCGACCTGATCGACATCGCCCGCGGCGAGTTCGGCCCGGCCTATGCGATGCCCTCGGCCAGCCTCGCCGCGCAGCCGCCCGCCGATCCCGGCGAGCGCCGGGGCCGCGCATTCCTGCGCTTCGCGGTCGTCGACAAGGTCGGCGTGCTGGCCGAGATCGCCGCCGCGATGCGCGATGCCGGCGTCTCGATCGAAAGCCTGATCCAGCGCGGCGCGACCGCCGCCGGCGGCGTCATCGTCACGATCGTCACGCATGAGGGTCCGGAGCGGTGCGTCGCGCAGGCGCTCGACAAGCTCGCCGGATCGCAAAGCCTCGCCGGCAGGCCGATGTGGATGCACATCCTCGGCTGATCCTCGCCCCAAATCGCGTCCTTTGCTGATCTGCATTATAGACTTATCCTAGGCGCTGGCCGCTTGGAGAGGGCGGGCAGGCGCGAGGGGCGATGATCGGGGGCGACACGCAAATTGCGAGGGGGGTGCCGGCCGGCCGGCTGGCGCTGTTCGCCCTGCTGGGCATGTGCGCGGGCCTCCCCTTCTACCTCTTCTCGACGATCCTCTCGCTGCGGCTGGCGCAGAACGGCGTCGTCCTCACGATCATCGGCTTCTTCGCCTGGGTGTCGCTGCTGCCGACCTTCAAGTTCCTGTGGGCACCCGTCGTCGATCGGGTCGGCGTTCCCGGCTTCGCACGCTTCTATGGCCGGCGGCGCAGTTGGATCCTGGCGTCGCAGCTCGGCATCGCCGTCTCGATCGCCGCGCTTGCGCTGACGCATCCCGACGCGTCGCTGCCGCTCACGGCTTTCTGCGCGCTCAACCTCGCCTTCTGGACGACGATGCTCGAAATCGCCGCCGATGGCTGGCGGATCGAGCTGGCGCCCGGCGCCGCCGCGCAGGGACCGATCGTCGCGGCCAACATCTGGGGCTATCGCACCGCGATGGTCGCGGCGGGATCGGGCGTACTGCTGATCGCCGCGGCATCGGGGTGGGTCGTCGCCTATCTCGTGCCCGCCGCGATCGCGCTGGCCGCCTTCGTCCCGCTCGCCCTCACCGCGCGCGAGGGTGACGGTAACCGCGGTGCCGCATTGGCGGTCGGCGTCGCCGCGACCGCGATGTTGCTCGCCGGAATCGCGCTGCTGATCGGCATCGTCGGCGCGGCGATGCTGGGGATCGCCGACGCGTTCGGCATCGGCGCGGCAAGCAACGTCACGCCCTGGCTGCTCGGCGTCGCGCTTGCGCCCTTCGCCATCATGGCCGCCGCGGTGCCCGCGATCCGCCGCCGCTCGGCCGAGCGGATCGCCGCGAGTGCGGCCCCCGTGCGGCCCTATCTCGACTTCTTCTGGCGCTACGGTTTCGCGGCGGTCGTCCTCCTCGCCTTCGTCTCGCTTTATCGGATGGGCGACGTGCTGGCACTGACGCTGTCCAAGCCGTTCGTCGCCTCGCTCGGCTATTCGCTCCGCGCGATCGGGGTGGCCGACGGGATCGTCGCGCTCGCGTCGAGCATGGCCGGGGTAGCAGCGGGCGGGCTGCTCGCCGCACGCTGGCCCGCCGGGCGGACGCTCGCGATCGGCGCGCTGCTGGCCGGGATCGGCAATTTCGCGTTCGTCTGGCTTGGCAGCCAAGGCCTGTCGAGCCCCGCGCTCTGGCTCGCGACCGCCGCCGACCAGTTCGGCAATGGCTTCGCCGGGGCGGTATTTGTCGTCTATCTCTCGCTGATCGTGAACCCGGTCCACGCCGCCTCGCAATATGCGTTCCTGTCCGGTTTCGCGTTCCTCCTGCCGCGCCTGCTCGCGGGCGGCGCTGGCAGTTTCGCGGCGACCCACGGCTATCCCGCCTTCTTCACCATGGCGGGCGTACTCAGCCTTGCCGCCGTGCTGCTCCTCCCCCTCGTCCTTTCCGCCCGTCCACGCGAGGCTGTCCCATGCCGCTGACCCATGTCGCCGATGCCGCCTTTGCGCCGGTTGCCCGCGCGGTGGGGACGGGGGCGATCCCCGGTGCCACGCTGGGCCTCGTCACCGCCAACGGCGAGCGCGCGCTCGTTTCGACCGGCCATGCGCAGGTTCAGCCGATGCGAGAGCCGCTGACGCTAGGCCATTGGTTCGACCTCGCATCGCTGACCAAGGTCATTGCGACCACATCCGCGATCCTGCGGCTGGCGGACGAGGGGCGGCTCGACCTCGACCGCCCGATCGCCGACGCGATCCCCGATCTGCGCCAGTACGACGTCGGACACGCGCCGGAGCGGCGGATCACCTTTCGCGAGGCGCTGTCGCACCAGACGCATCTGCCCGCGGTCGAGCCGATCTACACCTATGGCGACGACCCGCGGCGGCTGCGCGCCTTCGTCCTCCAGCGCGAGTGGCGCGCCGGGCCGCCGGTCTATTCGGACATCAACTTCATCCTCCTGGGCATCGCGATCGAGCGATTGACCGCGCGTCCGCTCGACCTGCTCCCCATGCCGCCGGGTCTTGCCTGGCGCCCCGACCCCGGGCTCAGCGTCGCGACCGAACGATGCATGTGGCGCGAGCGCGTGCTGAAGGGCGAGGTGCATGACGAGAACGCCGCCGCGCTCGGCGGGGCGGCGGGGCATGCCGGGCTGTTCGGCACCGTCGACGGCGTGCTCGATTTCGCGCGCGGCCTGCTGGACGGCACCGGCGCCTCGCCCGCTGCGCTGTCGGCGATGCGCGAGCGGGCCTCACCCACGCGCACCTGCGGGTGGGAACGGCGCGTCCCCGGCTGGCCCGGCGGCGATGCGTGCAGCGACGGGGCGATCGGCCATACCGGCTTTACCGGCACCGGCCTGTGGATCGATTTCGAGCGGGGCCTCGCCTGGACGCTCCTGACCAACCGAGTCCACCCGACCCGCCACCGCGAGACCGGCATCGCCGCGCTCCGCCGCGAAACCGGCGACCGGGTGATCGAGGCGTTCGACCGCCGGTGACGCCGCTGCTCAAAACCACTGGCGCCCCCCGCCCCGCTTTGCTAGGCGACGCCCCAGGCACCCGTAGCTCAGCTGGATAGAGCGCTGCCCTCCGAAGGCAGAGGCCAGGGGTTCGAATCCCTTCGGGTGCGCCATTTTTCTAAATCAGCACGCCGCTGACCCGCCCGAGCAGCCCGGTCAGCGCCATCGCCGCGCAGCCGAGGATGGTGACGCGCAGCACCGCGCGCACGACCGGCGATCCGCCCGCCCTCGCGCCGATCGCGCCGAGGATCGCGAGCATCAGCACCGCCGCGACGAACACCGCGGCCACCGCCGCCTCTCGCGGGGCCACCGCGGCGACCGCGACGGGGACGATCGCCCCGGTCGCGAACGCGGCGGCGGAGGCGAGCGCGGCGAGGACGGGGTTCGCCCCGCCCTCGTCCGCCAGCCCGAGTTCGTCGCGGCGATGCGCGCCGAGGGCGTCGTGCGCCATCATCTGCCGCGCGACCTGTCCCGCCAGCGCCGGTTCGACCCCGCGCCCGACATAGATGGCGGCAAGCTCCGCCGTCTCCGCCTCCGGCGCGCGGGCAAGCTCGGCGGCTTCGCGGGCGAGGTCGGCATTCTCGGTATCCGCCTGCGAGCTCACCGACACATATTCGCCCGCGGCCATCGACAGCGCGCCGCCGACAAGCGAGGCGATGCCCGCCAGCAGCACCGTCTGCGCACTCGCGCCCGGCGACGCGGCGACCCCGACGATCAGGCTGGCGGTCGAGATGATGCCGTCGTTCGCCCCCAGCACCGCGGCACGCAGCCAGCCGACGCGGTGGATCAGGTGATGCTCGCCGTGCGCTGCCCTCATTCGCCCACCTCCTTGCGCGCCGCGCGCCGCTCGACCCAGCGATACAGGCTCGGGAGCAGCAGCAGCGTCAATATCGTCGAGGTGATGATGCCGCCGATGACGACGGTGGCAAGCGGCCGTTGCACCTCCGCCCCCGCGCCGCTCGCGATCGCCATCGGGATGAACCCGACCGAGGCCACCAGCGCGGTGGACAGAACGGGGCGCAGACGATCGTGCGCGCCGCGCCGGACGGCCTCGTCCACCTCCAGCGGCTCGCCCTCGCGCCCGTCGCGCAGCGAATTGATGTGGTCGATCAGGACAAGGCCGTTGAGCATCGCGATCCCCGACAGCGCGATGAACCCGATCGCCGCGGTGATCGAGAACGGCATGCCCCGCAGCCACAGCGCCAGCACGCCGCCCGTCACCGCGAACGGAATCCCGGTATAGACGATCGCCGCATCGCGCACGCTGCCGAGCGCCGCGAACACCAGCGCGAAGATGAGGATCAGCGCGGCGGGCACGACAATCGTCAGCCGCTTCTGCGCGGCTTCCAATTGGTGATACTGCCCGCCGAACTCGATGCGATACCCCTCGGGCAGCTTCACCTGCTGCTGGATCGCACTCCGCGCCTTGTCGACATAGCCGGCAAGGTCATTGGTCGACAGGTTGACCATCAGCGCCGCGCGCCGATTGGTGTCGTCGTGCAGGATCGGCTCGACAATCCGCTCCTGACGCAGCCGCGCGACGCGCGACAGCGGGACCATGCCGTACTCCCCGACGCGGAGCGGCAGCGCGAGGATGGCGGAGGGGTCTGCGCGCAGGCTTTCGGGCATACGGATCACGATCGCATGGCGCGCAGGGCCGTGCGGGATGAAGCCCACTTCCGCTCCCGCCAGCGCGTCCCGGATCGCGTTGTTCACTTCCTGCGTGCCGAGGCCGAGGCGAAGCAGCGCGGGGTGGTCGAGCTCGACGACGATGCTCTTCGGCCGGCCGGAGGTTTCGAATTCCACCCCCTCGGTGCCGGGCAGCTTCTCGAGCACCGCCTTGGCCTTCGCCGCCGCGCGTTCGAGCGTGTCGTATTCGTCGCCATAGATCTTGACCGCCACGTCGGCGCGCACGCCCTCCAGCATCTCGTTGAAGCGCATCTCGATCGGCTGGGCGAACTCGAAATTCTGCTTGGCGTAGACGCGCTTGGCGACCTTCTCGATGCCGGCGATCAGCTCGTCCTTGGTGCGCGGCGCGCCGTCGCCGGTCGGCCAGTCCTTTTCGGGGTCGTAGAAGATGTAGAGGTCGTTCTGCTCGGGCGGCATCGGGTCGGTCGCGACCTCGCTGGTGCCGATGCGCGAGAAGGTGTGCGTCACCTGCGGATAGGCGCGGCGGATCGCACGCTCGGTTTCCTGCTCGATCGCCAGGCTCTGTTCCAGCGACATGCCGACGGGGCGATAGACCATCGCGGTGATCGCGCCCTCGTCGAGCTGCGGCGTGAACTGCGATCCCAGCGTGGGAAACACCATGAACGTGCCCGCCAGCAGCGCGAGCGCGGCGAGGATGAGCAGCGCCGGATGCCGGATCGCCCCGTTCAGGGCGGGCGTATAGACCCGCGCCGCAACGCCAACGAAGCCGCGCTTGTGCTCGCCCTCGTCCTTTGCCGGCGCGCGCAGCAGCCAGGCGGACAGCGCGGGCACAACGGTGAAGGTCCAGACGAGGCCCGCGACGATCGCCAGCATCACCGCCTGCGCCATCGGCTGGAACAGCTTGCCCTCCACCCCGCCGAGGCTGAGGACGGGGACGTAGACGAGCGCGATGATGGCGATGCCGAACAGCGTCGGGCGCGCGACCATCCTCGCCGCCTCTGCCACGATCTCGCGCCGTTCGTCGGCGGTCAGCTTCTCGCGCCGTCGCTGGCCGAGCAGGCGCAGGCTGTTCTCCACGACGACGATCGCCCCGTCGACGATCAGCCCGAAATCGAGCGCGCCGAGGCTCATAAGATTGCCCGACACGCCCAGCGCATGCATTCCCCCCGTCGTCACGAGGAAGGCGAGCGGGATGACCAGCGCGACGATCAGCGCCGCTCGCCAGTTGCCCATCACGAACAGCAGGACCAGCGCGACGAGCAGCGCGCCCTCGCCCAGGTTCTTTTCGACGGTCTTGATCGTGCGGTCGACCAGGTCGGCGCGGCTGTACTGGCGGTCGATCACCATGCCCTTGGGCAGCGCCGCCTCGATCCCCGGCAGCGCATCCTCGACGCGCATCGCGACTTCGCGGCTGTTCTGGCCGACGAGCATCATCACCGTGCCGAGCACGGTCTCGCGCCCGTTCTGCGTCGCCGAGCCCTGTCGCGGCGCGGCGCCGGTGGTCACGGTGGCGAGGTCGCGGACGGTGAGCGGCAGGATGCCGCCGGCGAACTTGACCGGGATCGCGGCGATCGCCTCGGCGCTCGTCACCCGCGCCTCGGTACGGACGGTGAAGCGCTCGGCCCCGCGCCGGATGATACCGCCGCCGGCATTCTCGACATTCCTGCCCACCGCCTCGGCGAGTTCGCCAGCGGTGACGCCGTGCATCGTCAGGCGGACGGGATCGGGCTCGACGACGAACTGCTCCTCCAGCCCGCCGTTGGAATTGACGTCGGCGACCCCGGCGACCGCGCGCAGCATCGGGCGAACGGTGTATTCCTGCGCCTCGTAGAGATCCATCAACTGGCGCTCGGCGCTCATCCCCGGCGGCGGCCGCTTCCATTCGAGCGTGTAGTAATAGATTTCGCCGAGGCCGGTGGTGATCGGCGCGAGCTGCGGCGTGCTGCCCGGCGGCAACTGGTTCTGCACCGCGGTCAGGCGCTCGGTGACGAGCTGCCGCGCCTTCAGCTGGTCGGTGCCGTCCTTGTAGAGGAGCGTCACCTGGCTGAGACCGGTCTTGGTCAACGACCGCGTCTGGTCGAGGCCCGGTTGCCCACCCATCGCCCGCTCGATCGGCAGCGTCACCAGCTGCTCGATCTCCTCGGGCGCGAGCGCGGGGACCGCGGTGTTGATCTGGACCTGCACCCCGGTGATGTCGGGGATCGCATCGATCTGAAGTGTGGTGAACGACCACAGGCCGACCGCGGCGACCAGTGCGGTGACGAGCGCGACCGCAAGGCGGTTGCGCGTGACGAGATCGAGCCAGGCCTTCATTGCGTCAGCGGATTGCCGCCATTGAGCGCGCGCAGCTTCAGGAGCGCCTCGATCGCCTCGCGCCGGGTGTCGAGCACCGCGCTGACCGCATCGACATAGGATTGCTGGATCTGCGTGTAGGTCGTCAGCGGGATCGCACCGAGGCGATAGTTGCGGTCGGCATCGGCCGCCGCCTCGGCAAAGCGCTTGGGCGAATTGCCGTCCCATTTGGTCAGCGCATCCCGCTTCGCCTCGTACTGCGCGGCCTGGTCGAACACGTCGCGGGCGATACGGCGCTCGGCGGCGACGAGCGTCGCGTTCGCCTGCGCCTGCTTGCCCTGTTCGGCGGCGACGTCGCCCGCCTGCCGGTTCCAGAGCGGCAGCGTGGTCTGAAGCCGCACGCCGTAATTGGTCTCGCGAATGTCGGAGCGGGCACGGTCGTAATAGGGGCCGACGGCGACGGTCGGCAGGCGCGACTTGCGCGCCAGATCGACGCGCAGCCCCTGCTGCTCGAACTGCGCGCGCAGCGACTGGAGCTCGAAATTGTTCGCCGTCGCGCGCGCCGCCAGCGCCCCGCCGGGCGGCAGGTCGGGCAGGCTCATGTCGGGCCGGACGATGCGGATGCGCGCGGCGAACGGCGCACCGCGAAGCTGGTTGAGCTCGTAGAGGATCGAGTTCGCCTCTGCGTCCGCCATCGCGGCGCTGCGCTCGGCACTGATCGCGCTCGCCTGTAGCGAGGCGGCTTCCAGTTGCGGCGAGGGACCGGCGGGATCGCGCGCGACGATGATGCGAGCAAGCGTGCGCATCCGCGCCGCCACTTCGCGCGCCGCCGCCGCCTTCTCATCGGCGGCGAACAGCCCGTAGCCGAGCGACCGCGCGCGCGCCGCCAGCGTCGCATCAAATTGCTGGAGGCCGAGCTTCGCCAGACCCACCTGCCGCTCGGCGATCGCGCGGCGAAGCGCGATGCGCCCGCCGAACTCGATCGGCTGGACGACCGACACGGCATAGGTCAGCCCCTCCCCCGCCAGGTTGCCGCTGACCGGATCGGTCGCGCGCCGCTCGCCGAACTCGACCGTCGCCTCGGGATCGGCCCAGCGGCCCGCGGCGTCGCGCTGCACGCCCGCGGTCTCGATCTGGCGCTGATAGAATTGCCTTTCAGGATTGTTCGCGATCACGTCGGCGACCAGCGCGTCGAGCGAGATCGCTCCCTGCTGCGCCGCCACCGGCGATGCGACCAGGGCCAAGCCGGCAAGCCAGAACGTCCGCATCATCCTCTCCGAAAGCCTGCCCCCTGCCTATCCCGCGTGATCGGGACACGTCGACTAAACACGCGTTCAGAGTCTGAACGCCTATTTAGTTGACGCGAACGCCGCGGCGGGACGACACCCACGGCCATGACGCGCATCCTGCTCATCGAGGACGACGACGGCACGGCGGACGAGATCCTGCTCGAACTCGCCGCCTCTGGCTATGAGGCGGAGCGTGCGGGCAACCTTGCGCTGGCGGGCGAGCGGGCGCGCGCGGCGGCGTTCGACCTCCTCGTCCTCGACCGGCAATTGCCCGATGGCGAGGGGCTGGCACTGCTCGCCGACCTGCGCGCCGAGGGGCGGCGGACGCCCGCATTGGTGTTGAGCGCGCTCGGCAGTCTTGACGACCGGGTGCGCGGCCTTCGCGCGGGCGGCGACGACTATCTGCCCAAGCCGTTCGCACTGGTCGAACTGATCGCCCGGATCGAGGCGCTGCTGCGCCGCCCCGACGACAGTCGGGAAACGCGGCTGATCGCCGGGCCGCTCGACCTCGACCTGCTGACCGGACAGGCGACGCGCGGCGGCCGGCCGCTCGACCTGTTGCCGCGCGAACTGAAGCTGCTCGATTACATGGTGCGGCGCGCGGGCAGCATCGTCACCCGCTCGATGCTGCTGCGCGACGTCTGGGGCTACAGCTTCGAGCCCAACAGCAACGTCGTCGACGTGCATATGGGGCGCCTGCGCCGCAAGGTGGATGGCGAGGGAGAGGCGCCGCTCATCCGCAACGTCCGGGGCCAGGGCTATGTCCTCGATCCTGCCGGCTGATCCGCGCGCGCGGGCGACGTGGCGCTGGGGCGGCGCGCTGGCGGCGATCCTGATCGTCCAGTCGCTGCTGCTCGCCGCGGTGTTCTGGGCGCTCGCCAACGGCAGCCACCGGCGCGCGATCGAACATGCGCTGACCGACGACTGCACCTTCTTCGCGCTGACCCCGCCGGTGGAGCGCGCCGACGAACTGCGCGAGCGGCTGTCGCGCGACATTCACCGCGACCATTTTCTTGGCCTGTTCGACGGCCGTGGCCGGCTGATCGCGGGCAATGTCGCGCGCCTACCCGCGGGGCCCACGGCCGGATCGTTCGTGACCACCGTGATCCCCACCCAGCTTCCCGGCAAGACCAGCGACGAGGCGCGGGTGACGATCTGCCGGCTTCCGGGCGACATGACGCTGCTGTCGGGCGTCGACCTCGACGATACGGAGGCGTCGCTGGCGCTCGTCTGGCAGTCGCTGCTGCTCGCGCTGATCCCGGGCCTCGGCCTCGCGATCGCATTCGGCCTCGTCGCCGGGCGGCGGGCGGCGCGACAGGTGGATGCGGTCCGCGACCTCACCCGCCGGATCGTCGCGGGCGACCTTCGCCAGCGGCTGCCAGTGGGGAGCGATCCCGACAGCTTCGGGATGCTGTGCGCGCACATCAACACGATGCTCGACCGGCTGGAGGCGCTGGTGGCGGAGGTGCGCGGGATCGGCGACGACATCGCGCACCAGATGCGCACGCCGCTCACCCGCCTGCGCGCGCGCCTCGACCGCAGCCTTCGCGATGCGCGGGACCCGGCCGCGTTCGCCGAGGCGGCGGAGGGCGCGCTGGCGGAGGTCGATGCGTTGCTGGGCGTCGTCGCCGCGCTGCTAAGGTTGCGCGAAATGGAGGATCACGCCCGCCGCAGCCGCTTCGCCCCCGTCGATCTCGCGCGGCTGGTCGACGATGCCTGCGACCTCCACCGCCCGCTCGCGGAGGATCGCGGGCTCGTCCTCGATTGCGCGATTGCGCCCGCCCCGCCGGTCGAGGGGGACGCCAGCCTGTTGATGGAGGCGATCGCCAACCTCATCGACAATGCGATGAAATTCGGCCCGCCGGGCGGCCGCGTCGGCATCGAGCTGTTGCCGCATCCCAATGGCGGCACGATCCGCGTGAGCGACGACGGCGCCGGCATCCCGCCCGCCGAGCGCGCGGCGGTGACGCAGCGTTTCTATCGCGGACGCCGACAGGTGGAGGGGGCGGGCCTCGGCCTCAGCCTCGTCAAGGCGATCGCCGACCTGCACGGCTTCGAACTTCGCTTCGCCGAGGGGCGGAGCACGGTCGAGCTGGTATGCCGGAAGAGCGCCTAGCGCTCCACGACGTCGCGGCGCATCGGCGCGAGCTTGGCGAGGAAGCGGTTCTGCGCGGCGAAGGGAACGTGCTCTGCCGCCATCGCCGCCTGAAGATTCTCGACCAGCCGGTTCATGTCGCCCTGCTGCACGCCCATGTCCTTGTGCGCGGTGCGCATGTCGCGGCCGGTATAGGTGCAGCCGGCGTTGAGGATGTAGCAGAATTGCTCGAACAGTACGCGGCGCAGGCGCACCTGATCCTGGTTCATAAAGATCTCGCCGATCCGCTGGTCGGCGAAATTGGCGGTGACGAAGCGATCGACGATCCGCCGGATCCCGTCCTGCCCGCCGAACGCGCGCGCCATGCCGTCGCCGGCAAAGGGCGTGGCACCGGCATTCGCGGGATCGACCTTGTAGGGTTCGACCGGCTGCTCTTGCGCCGCGGCCTGCGGCGTCATCAGCATGGCCATCGCGGCAAAGGCGAACATCAGAAACTTCCCTGAAGCTGGAACAGGACACCGCGCTGCCCGTCGACCGTCGCGACCGATCCCAGATCGGCATAGGCGACCGTCGCGGTCAGGTTGCGATTGAGGGCATAGGCGGCGAACGCGTCGAACCAGTCGTCCTCGCGCGCGATGCCGAGATTGTCGGGCTTCGACCGGAACTCCCCGCCGACGGCGAAACGGCGCGACACCTGATAGGCGAGCGATCCCTCGGGATGGACCGTGCGCGCGTCGCGCCTGTCGCCGCCGAAGCCCAGCAGGCCGTTCTGGTTCGCCTTGGTCGCGCGCAGCGTCACATTGGCGAGCAGCGACCAGCGGAGGAAGAGCTTGGTGGCCGAGACATAGAGGTCCGCACCCTCCGACTGCCGCGCCCCCACCGCGGGGACGATCGGCGCGTCGAGGCTCTTCTTGTACTGCATGCCCGCGGCGATCGCCGGCATCCATTCGCTGCCATAGACGAGGTCGCCGGCAATCTTGACCTTCGCGCCCCAGATGTCCTGGTCGAACTTGTAGTCGTTGCCGAGGCCCAGCGCGCCGCCTACCCAATTGGTATCAAATCGCTGGCGGGCATAAGACAACTCGACCCGGTCCCACGCACCGATCGCGATGCTGGCGACCTGGAAATCATAGTCCTTGAACTCGGCGACGGTCGCGCTGGCCTGTACGCCGATACCGTCGCGAGTCGCGTTGCCCGCGATCACCGCCCACGGCGTCAGCCCGCCGCCCGCGGCCCCCTCGATGCTACCGATACCATTTGTCAGCAACAGTTTACCCGGTTCGGCAAGCTGTTGAGCCCCTGCCGAGGCAGCGATGCAGAGGGCGCCGGCCGTGGCGGCGATCCTGATCCGAAGCGGTGCGATCATGCCGCCCGACTAACCAGTGATGGTTAAAAACCCGTTCGAAAGCGCTTCGGAGCGAGCTTTCACGTCGTTTACTGACATTTGATATTTCGCGCCGATACGAACGCGATGAAACAGTTTGCTGTCGCCGCCCTGCTCCTTTCCGTCGCCGTCCCGGCCCATGCGGGCGACGTCGGCATCCGCGTGGTCGACGCGGCCGGTCGGCCGATCCCCGATGCGGTGGTGACGATCCATCCGGCCGCAGGCGTACCCGCCGGGCCGATCCGCTTCCCGTGGAAGCTGGCGATGGTGCAGAAGGACATCAGCTTCAATCCCTCGACGCTGATCGTCCCCGTCGGGGCGACGGTGCCCTTCCCCAACGAGGACAAGGTCCGCCACCACGTCTACAGCTTCTCGAAGCCCGCCCGGTTCGAGATCAAGCTGTTCGGCCGCGACGAGACGCGCAGCTACACCTTCCGCACCCCCGGGGCGGTCGCGCTGGGCTGCAACATTCATGATCGCATGTCGGGGTTCATCAAGGTCGTCGATACGCCGTTTGCGATGAAGACGGGCGCCGACGGCCTGTCGACGATCCGCGCGGTGACGGGGGGGCGCGCACGGCTGACCGTCTGGCATCCGCGCCTTCGCGCCCGCGACAATGAGGTGAGCTTCGACATCGACGTGCCGGCGAGCGGCGACCTCGCCAAGCGCATCCAGGTCGCGCTGCGCTGACCCGATGCGCCGCGCGATCACTCTTTTGCGCCGCGGGGAGGCGGCGATCCGCGGGTCGCTGACGACCAAGCTGACGCTGTTCTATGCCGGCCTGTTCGCGCTGGCCGCCGCGCTGATCCTGCTCGGCGCGAAGATCGGCATCACCGCCTATGCCGAGCGGATGGTGGCGAGCGAGATGGACGCCGGCGCGCAGGTCTTCGACCGCGTGGCGACGATGCGCTATGCCCAGCTTCGCGATGCGGGCCGCGTCCTTGCCGCCGATTTCGGCTTTCGCAGCGCCGCCGCCACCAGTGACGCGCCGACGCTGGCCTCGGCACTCGATTCGCTGAAAGGCCGGCTGAAACTCGACCAGGCGTTCTTCGTCGGCACCGATGGCAGCGTGACGGGCTTTGCCGGGGCGCTTTCCGCGAACGATGCCGAGGCGCTGCGCGCCGCGCTCGACCGCGGCGCCGATGCCGGCGTGCTGCGGCTGGGCGACGCGCGCTTCAATGCCGCCGCGGCACGTGTCGATGCCCCGGTGACGATCGGCTGGCTGTTGCTCGCCAACCGGCTCGACCATGGCGAGATGGCCGCGCTGTCGAAGCTGTCGGCGATCGACCTTGCCCCGCGCATCGTCGATGCCCGCACCGTCCGCCCCGGTGACGAAACGATCGTCGACGGGCAGCGGACGCTGACCCGTGCGGTGCGCATCGCGTCGTTCCGGGCCGACGATCCGCAGACGCTTCTCCTGACCTACAGCCTCACCCGGGCGCTTGCCGATTACGCCCCGATGCTGTGGCAGCTTCTGGCCTGCGGCATCGTCGGGGTGGGTCTTGCTGCGGCGGGAAGCTGGCTGCTCGCGCGGCGGCTGACGCTGCCGATCCGCGCGCTCGATGCCGCCGCGCGCAAGGTGGCGGAGGGCAATTACGCGCAGGTGCCTGTCGAGACCCGCGACGAGCTCGGCAACCTTGCCGCCACGTTCAATCGCATGGTCGACGACATCGGCGAGCGCGAGCGGCAGATCACGCACATGGCGCTGCACGATGCGCTGACGGGCCTCGCCAATCGAACGCTGCTCGACGATCATCTGGCCCGCGCGCTGGCGCAAGGATCGGAGCGGCGACAGGCGCTGTTCTGCCTCGACCTCGACAATTTCAAGGCGGTCAACGACACGCTCGGCCACCCGACCGGCGACGCGCTGCTCTGCGTCATCGCCGAACGGCTGCGCGGGTTCGCGGGCGACGGCCTGGTCGCGCGGCTCGGCGGCGACGAGTTCGCGATGCTCGTCGACGACACGCACCGCTCGTTCGATCGCAGCGCCGCCGAGCTCGTCCAACTCGTCGCTCGGCCCTGTACCGTCAACGGCCACCGGATCGTCCCCGGCACCAGCGTCGGCATCGCCATCCTGGGCGCCGACGGCCCCGACCCGGTCGAACTGTCGAAGAATGCCGACCTCGCCCTCTACCGCGCCAAGCAGGAGGGGCGCGGCGGCTTCCGCTTCTTCGAGCCGCGCATGGATGCCGAGGCGCAGAAACGGCGGCAGATGGAGCTGGACCTCCACGACGCGATCCGCCTCGGCCAGCTGTCGCTGATGTTCCAGCCGCTGTTCGACCTGTCGGCAGGCCGCATCTCTTCGTTCGAGGCGCTGCTGCGCTGGCACCATCCGGTGCGCGGCCTCGTCTCGCCGGTCGACTTCATCCCGCTGGCCGAGGATACCGGGCTCATCATCCCGATCGGCGAGTGGGTGATCCGCGAGGCGTGCCGCGTCGCGCGCACCTGGCCCCAGCATGTGCGGATCGCCGTCAACGTCTCGCCCGTGCAGTTCGGCCATGTGGGTCTGAAAAGCGTGATCCTCCAGGCGCTGGCCGAGACGGGTCTCGCCCCGAACCGCCTCGAGCTCGAGATCACCGAGAGCCTGTTCATCGAGAACCCGGAGGCGACGCTGGCCTCGCTGCACAGCCTGCGTGCGCTCGGCGTGCGAGTCGCGCTCGACGACTTCGGCACCGGCTATTCGTCGCTCAGCTATCTGCGCAGCTTCCCGTTCGACAAGATCAAGATCGATCGCAGCTTCATCATCGACCTCCTGAACTCGAAGGGGGCGACCGCGATCATCAAGTCGATCACGACGCTGGCCGAGGCGCTGGGCATGGAAACTACCGCGGAGGGCGTGGAGAGCGCCGGCCAGCTCGACATCCTGCGCCAGCAGGGATGCAGCCACATTCAGGGCTATTACTTCAGCCGCCCCGTCATCGAGACGGCGGTCGCCGAAATGCTCGCCAGCGACGACCTGGCACTGCGCGCCGCCAGCTGACCCGAAAAACGGCGGGTTTCGCGCACCCTAAGGAGTGATGGCGGACAGCCGCCCCATACCGCTATTACGAAATGGCTCGGGGGAGATACGTCTGCGGCGCCACGCACTCCCGGTAGTCGCAGACGGAATCGGCATCGTCGCCCGCGTTCAGGGTCGCTCCTCGCGGGTGACGATGCCGACAACCGACCGGGCCGATCAGGCCTTCAGCCGATACCCGGTCTTCAACATCCACGCGACGATGCCCGTGCAGATCACGAGGAAGCCCAGTGTCGCGCCCAGGCTGACCGCCACATCCACGTCGCCGCGCCCGAAGAAGCTCCAGCGAAAGCCGCTGACCAGGTAGACGACCGGGTTGAACAGGCTGACGGTCCGCCACGGCGCGGGCAGCATGTCGATCGAGTAGAACGCGCCGCCCAGAAAGGTGAGCGGCGTGACGATCAGCGAGGGGACGAGGCTCAATTGCTCGAAACCCTTGGCCCACAGCCCGACGATGAACCCGAACAGGCTGAACGCGACCGAGGTGAGGATCAGGAACGCGA
>CAJYLT010000067.1 GCA_913775795.1 uncultured Sphingomonas sp.
CCGCTCGATCAGCTCGTCGGGGGGGATGTCGACGACCTCGATCTCGGCCATTTCGAGAATGCGATCGGGCACCGTCTCGCGCACCCGCACGCGGGTGAAGCTGGCGACGACGTCGTTGAGGCTTTCGACGTGCTGGATGTTGATGGTGGAGTAGACGTCGATGCCCGCGGCCAGCAGCTCCTCGACATCCTGATAGCGTTTGGGATGCCGGCTGCCCGGCGCATTGGTGTGCGCCAGCTCGTCGACCAGCGCGAGGCGTGGCGCGCGGGCGAGCACGGCGTCGAGGTCCATCTCGTGGAGCGTGCGCCCCTCGTAAGAGACGGCGCGGCGGGGGACGATCTCCTGCCCGCGCGTCAGCGCCTCGGTCTCCGCGCGGCCGTGCGTCTCCACCACCGCCACCACCGTATCGACGCCGTCGCGGCGGCGTGCGGCCCCTTCGGACAGCATCTCGAACGTCTTGCCCACGCCCGGCGCGGCGCCGAGGAAGATCTTGAGGCGCCCGCGCCCTTCCTGCGCGGCGGCGCGCAGGAGGGCGTCGGGGTCCGGCCGATCGCCGCTGGAGGAGAAGCCGGATACCGCCATCAGCGTCCGAGTTGGTCGAGCGCGCGATTCAGTGCAAGCACGTTGACGTGCGGATCGCCGAGCAGCGAGGTTTCGGTCTGTTTCGCCACCAGCGCGCGCACGGCCGCCTCCGACACGCCGCGTACCTTGGCGATGCGCGGCGCCTGCGTCAGCGCGGCGGCCGGCGACAGGTCGGGGTCGAGCCCAGAACCGCTGGCGGTGACGAGATCGGCGGGAAGCGGCGCGGCGACGCCCGCCGCGCGCTGTGCCGCCACGTCGGCCTTCACCCGGTCGACCAGCGCCTGGCTCGCGGGGCCGAGGTTTGAGCCCGACGAGGCGAGCCCGTCATAACCCTTGCCCGCGGCCGAGGGCCGGGTGCGGAAATAGCGGTCACTCGCGAACGCCTGTCCCACCACCGACGAGCCGATGACGGTGCCGGCCCGATCGCGGATCAGGCTGCCGTTCGCCTGTGCGGGGAACAGCGCCTGGCCGATGCCGGTCATCGCCAGCGGATAGGCGATGCCGAGAAGCAGCGCGAACAGCAGCGTCATCACGATCGCGGGGCGCAGTGCGGATGCAATGTCCTTGCCCATGTCCATGTCTCCTTATGCGAGCCCGAGCCCGCCGACCAAAAGGTCGATGATCTTGATGCCGACGAACGGCGCGAGAAGGCCGCCAAGGCCGTAGACGGCGAGGTTGCGGGCGAGCAGCGGCCCCGCCGCCATCGGCTTGTACGCCACGCCCCTGAGCGCGAGCGGCACGAGCAGCGGGATGATGATCGCGTTGAAGATGATCGCCGACAGGATCGCGCTTTCCGGGCTGGTCAGCCCCATCACGTTGAGGACGCCGAGCCCCGGATAGAGCGCGACGAACATCGCCGGGATGATCGCGAAATACTTCGCCACGTCGTTGGCGACCGAGAAGGTCGTCAGCGCCCCGCGCGTCATCAGGAGCTGCTTGCCGAGGCCGACGACCTCGATCAGCTTGGTGGGGTCGCTGTCGAGATCGACCATGTTCCCCGCCTCGCGCGCGGCCTGCGTGCCGGTGTTCATCGCGACGCCGACGTCCGCCTGGGCGAGGGCGGGGGCGTCGTTGGTGCCGTCGCCGCACATCGCGACGAGCTTGCCGCCCTGCTGTTCCTTGCGGATCAGCGCCAACTTGTCCTCGGGTGTCGCCTGCGCGAGGAAATCGTCCACGCCCGCCTCGGCGGCGATGGCGGCGGCGGTGAGCGGGTTGTCGCCGGTAATCATCACCGTGCGGATGCCCATCGCGCGCAGTTCGCCGAACCGCTCACGGATGCCGGCCTTCACCACGTCCTTCAAGAAGATCGCGCCGAGGAGCTTACCGTCCTTCGCCACCGCCAGCGGCGTGCCGCCGGCGCGGGCAATCTCGTCGGTAATGCGGCGAAGTTCGGTCGCGGTCGCGGTCTCGCCAGAGCCGGGATTGGCCTTGAACACCGAATCGACCGCGCCCTTCTGGATGAGCGTTTCGCCGAAGCGCACGCCCGACACGCGCGTCTGTGCGGTGAACGGAATGACCTCCGCCCCCTCGGGCATTGTCCGTTCCAGCCGATGGCGTTCGCGGGCGAGGACGACGATCGAGCGGCCCTCGGGCGTCTCGTCGGCAAGGCTGGCGAGGAGTGCCGCTTCGGCCAGCTCGGCTTCGGTCGCGCCGCCCACGGGGCGGAACTCCGACGCCTGACGGTCGCCGATGGTGATCGTGCCGGTCTTGTCGAGGAGGAGCACGTCGACGTCGCCCGCCGCCTCGACCGCGCGGCCCGATTTCGCGAGCACGTTGAAGCGGACGAGCCGGTCCATCCCCGCGATGCCGATGGCGGAGAGGAGCGCCGCGATGGTCGTGGGGATGAGCGTGATGAGCAGGGCGGCGAGGATGGCGACGGGGATCGACCCGCCAGCATAGCTTGCAAAGCCGGGGATAGTGCTCACCGCGATCAGGAAGATGATCGTCAGGCCGACGAGCAGGATCGTCAGCGCGACCTCGTTCGGGGTCTTCTGCCGCTCGGCGCCCTCGACCAGCGCGATCATGCGGTCGAGGAAGCCCTGGCCCGGATCGGCGGTGACGCGCACCTTGATCTGGTCGGAAATGACGCGCGTGCCCGCGGTGACGGCGGAGCGGTCGCCGCCCGCCTCGCGGATGACGGGCGCGCTTTCGCCGGTGATCGCGGCTTCGTTGACGGAGGCGACGCCCTCGATCACCTCGCCATCGGCGGGGATCAGGTCGTTCGTCTCGACCAGCACCACGTCGCCCGAGCGAAGCTGGCTGGCGGCGACGGGTTCGAGGGCGTCGCCCTTCACGCGCTTGGCGGTCAGCTCGGCCTTGGTCGCGCGCAGCGACGCGGCCTGCGCCTTGCCGCGCCCCTCGGCCAGCGCCTCGGCAAAGGTGCCGAACAGGACGGTGAGCCAAAGCCAGGCGGCGAGCTGCGCCTTGAAGCCGAAGCTCAGGTCGTCATGGCCGATGACGAGCAGGATCGTCATCAGCGCCGCGACGACCGCGGTCACGAACATGACCGGATTGCGGACCAGCTCGCGCGGGCTGAGTTTGAGGAACGAGGCCTTGATCGCCGGGACCACTAGGTCGGCGGTGAACAGGCTCTTGGCTTGGGTGTTCGCCATCGATGGCACCCCTGTCAGGACAATTGGCCGCGGATCATCGCGAGATGATCGGCGATGGGACCGAGCGCGAGGCCCGGCAGGAAGGTGAGGCCGCCGAGGATCAGGACGATGCCGACGAGCAGCCCGACCCAGAGCGGACCGGTGGTCGGGAACGACCCGGCGCTTTCGGGCACGTACTTCTTGGCCGCGAGGCTGCCGGCGATCGCCAGCATCGGCACGATGATGAAGAAGCGGCCGACCCACATCGCGACGCCCAGCAGCCCGTTGTAATAGGGCGTGTTGGCGGTCAGGCCGGCAAAGGCCGAGCCGTTGTTCGCGACCGCGCTGGTGAAGGCGTACAGTATCTCGCTGAACCCGTGCGGCCCCTTGTTGAGCGGCCCGGCGAGCCCCTGCTCCAGCACCGACGACAAGGCGGCGAGGCCGAGGATCATCAGCGGCAGGACGGCGATGGCGAGCACGGCGAGCTTCACCTCGCGGGCCTCGATCTTCTTGCCGACATATTCGGGCGTGCGCCCGACCATCAGGCCGGCGACGAACACGGCGAGGATCGCGAAGAGGAGGAAGCCATAGATGCCCGCACCGACACCGCCGATGACGACTTCGCCCAATTGCATGTTGAACAGCGGGATCATGCCGCCCAGCGCCGTGAAGCTGTCGTGCATCGCGTTGACCGCGCCGCAGGAAGCCGCAGTGGTGACGACCGAGAAGAGCGCGCTGGCGGCGATGCCGAAGCGGACTTCCTTGCCCTCCATGTTCCCGCCCGCGACGCCGAGGTGATGCAGCACGGGGTTGCCGGCAGCCTCCTGCCAGTAGGTGACGGCGACGCCGGCGAGGAACAGGATCACCATCGCCGACAGGATCGCCCAGCCCTGACGCGTATTCCCGACCGCCTTGCCGAAGGTCCAGGTGAGGCCGAAGCCCACGACGAAGATCGACAGCATCTGGATCAGGTTGGTGAGCTCGGTCGGGTTCTCGAACGGATGCGCCGAGTTGGCGTTGAAGAAGCCGCCGCCATTGGTGCCGAGCATCTTGATCGCTTCCTGGCTGGCGACGGGGCCGAGCAGCAGCGACTGCTTCGCGCCTTCGAGCGTGGTCACGTCGACGACGCCGGCCATCGTCTGCGGCACGCCGCTGGCGATCAGGAACAGCGTGTAGAGGATGCACGCGGGGAGCAGCAGGTAGAGCGTGACGCGCGTCGCATCGGCCCAGAAATTGCCGATCGTCGCGGTGCTGCGCCGCGCGAACCCGCGGAACAGCGCGAAGGCGAGCGCGATGCCGGTCGCCGCCGACAGGAAATTGTGGATCGTCAGCCCCAGCATCTGGCTGAGGTTCGACATGGTGCTCTCGCCGCCATAGCTCTGCCAGTTGGTGTTGGTGGTGAAGCTGACCGCGGTGTTGAAGGCGAGGTGCGGGGACAGGCCCGCCAGCCCCTGCGGATTGCCGGGCAGCACGCCCTGAAGCCGCAGCACCGCATAGGTGAACGCCAACAGCACGAAGTTGAACAGCAGCATGTGGAGCGCGTAACGCCGCCACGACTGCTCGGCGTCGGGGTCGATGCCCGCGAGCTTGTAGAAACCGCGCTCGACGGGGCCGAGAACGATATGCAGGGGCGTGCGCCGCCCCTCGTAAAGCGCGAACAGCCACGCGCCCATGGGTTTCGTGAGTGCGAGCAGGATCGCGGTGAAGCCCAGGATCAGGGCCCATCCGGCAAAGGTCATGGGAAGCGCTCCTTTCTAGAAGCGCTCGGGGCGGATCAGCACCGCCACGAGGTATAGGAGAAGGCCGACCGCGGTCAGGCCGGCGAGGATGAGGTCGAGGGTCATCGCGTCACCTCACGCCTTGTCCGCCAGCCGGGCATAGGCGAGCGTCGCCGCCAGCAGCCCGAGCATGACGAGAATCCAGGGAAGATCGTCCACGCGTCCCTCCTCAGAAAGCGGCGGTCAGCGACGCGACGAGCGTGCTGCCGGCGATATTGCCCGTGCCGTCCTGTCCCTTGCTGAAGCTGGGGCGCAGATACGCGGCGTCGCGGTCCGAGATGTCGGTGTCGACCCACGACAGGTTCAGCGTCAGGTTGCGGTAGGTGGCGTCCGCGCCGAGCGACCAGTCCCAGTAGCTGCCCGTCGGCGAAACCGCGGTGGCGTTGGGGCCGAGGCCGTTCTGCCCCCAGCTGTGCCCGACATGCGCTTTGGCCGTGATCGGCGTGCCCGGAAGCGCGAACGCGCCGTCGCCCGAGACGTAGAGATTGTCGTCCTTCGCGCCCGGCGACGTATAGACGCCCGCCGCCGCATCGGCGCCGGTGCGGTACCAGCGGCCGATCGCCTGCTGCCTGGGCGCATAGGCGACGCCCGCGGTCAGCGTGGCGGGGCCGGTGGTGCCGGTCAGCTTCACATAGGGTTCGGCGAAGTCGGTCTTGTCCGCGCCGCCGGGATAGAGATACCAGGTCAGCCCGATATCGAGCGTCGCATTGTCTGCCAGCTTCGCCTTGTAGCCGCCGATCAGGTCGAGCTCCATGTTCGCGCCGCCGAACGTGCCCCACCCCGCCAGGTTCGAGCCCCAGGTGCCGACATAGACGCCGCTTTCATGCGCGATCGTGATGCCGCCCTGGATCGCCATTTCCCGGTCGCTCTGCGACACGCCGCGAAAGCGATAGTCGGAAGCGATGGTGGCCGAACCGCTGATCGTCACCGGCGGGGGCGGGGCGGTTTCGTCCTGCGCATGGGCAAGCGTGGGCAGCGCCAGCAGCGCCACCGCGACCGACGATTTGAGGATATGCATGGAAGAACCCCGATTGGGGCGCCGCCGACCATTCGGGGCACCCTCACCGACGCGCGATTAGGCTCTGCGCGCGTAGCAATTCGAGTTCGATTCCGGGGTTTCGCATAGTGCCGGCATATAGTGCTGACGCTATGGCGAGGGGTCACAGGCCCAGTTCGGCCATCTCCACGACGCGGTGCTCGCGCGCGCTCAGTTCCGCCGCCGCGCCGATCGCGACGGCGCGCAGGCCGTCTTCGGCGGTCACCTGCACCGGCCCCTCGCCGCGCACGGCGGCGGCAAAGGCTTCGTGCTGGTAATAGGTCGCGCCGTGATGCGATCCAGCCGCCAGCGCCGCCGGATCGACCGCGACGTGCCGACGCTCGACCGCCTTGGGCATTCCGAAGCCGGTGCGTGGGGAGAAGACGAGGTCGCCCGGCGGGATCAGCACGTCGAGCCGGGCCTTGTCGCCCGTCGCCGCCATCTCCTCCTGATGCTCCGCTCCCTCGGCGAACATGCTGAGGTCGAGCATCGCGCGCACGCCGTTTGCGAAATCGACGACGGTATAGCTGTTGTCGATAATATCGGGCCGTTCGCCGCCGTATCGCTCGTCCAGATGGTTCACGTCCATGCTGCCCGAGCAATAGACGCGCACCGGCTCGGCCGCGACGATCAAGCGCATCAGGTCGAAGAAGTGGCAGCATTTCTCGACCATCGTCCCGCCGGTGTTGCGCGAAAAGCGGTTCCAGTCGCCGACCTTGGGCAGGAAGGGGAAGCGATGCTCGCGGATCGACAGCATCCGCAGGTGGCCGATCCGCCCGCCATGCACTTCGTTGATGAAGGCAGCGGCGGGGGGCATGAAACGGTATTCCATGCCCGTCCAGAACGGCGCGGCGCGCTCCGCCGTCCGCTCCACGATCCAGCGTGCGTCGTCGATCGTCGTCGCTAGCGGCTTTTCGCACAGGATCGCCGCATCGGTCGCCAGCAGCGGCTCGAGCACGGTGCGGTGCGTGAAGTTGGGCGATGCGACGACGACGGCATCCACCCGCGCCTCGCGCGCCAGCGCCTGGGCGCTCGCATAAGCCTCGACCCCGCTCGCGCGGTCGCCGAGCGCGGTGCGCGCCCAGTCGAGCGACGATGGCGTCGGATCTGCGATCGCTACCACCTCGGCCCCGGGCAGGATGGCGAGGTTGCGCAGATGCTCGACCCCCATCATCCCCGTGCCGACGATGCCGTAGCGAATGGTTGAAGCCATGGTGCAATCCCTACTATGAGGCTGGGCGTATGACGCAACTGATCCCCGATCGCCAGCCCCGCCGCCTCGGCCGGAGCGCTCTTGAAGTATCCCCGCTTGCCTGGGGCATGTGGCGGCTGGAGGGCAGCGTCGCGGAGGTGCGCGCGCGCATCGACGCCGCGCTCGAGGCGGGGATCACGCTGTTCGATACTGCCGACATTTACGGCTTCGGCTCGCCGATCGGGTTCGGCGGGGCGGAGGTGCTGTTCGGACAGGCGCTCGCCGAGGACGCGTCGCTGCGCGACCGGATGGTGATCGCCACCAAGGCCGGGATCACCCCGCCGCGGCCCTATGATTCGAGCCCGGACTATCTCGCCGCCGCCTGCGACGCGTCGCTCCGGCGGCTGGGGATCGACGTCATCGACCTCTATCAGATCCATCGCCGCGACTTCCTGACCCACCCGCAGGAGGTTGCCGCCGCGCTCACCCGGCTGGTCGAGGCGGGCAAGGTGCGCGCGCTCGGCGTCTCGAACCACAGCCCGGCCGAGCTGTCGGCGCTCCAGCATTTCCTCGATTTCCCGATCGTCTCGACCCAGCCCGAGTTCTCGCCGCTCAGGGTCGCGCCGCTCTATGACGGCACGCTCGATCAGGCGATGGCGGACGATATCGCGGTGCTCGCCTGGTCGCCGCTTGGCGGCGGGCGGCTGACCGATCCCGAGCATCCGGCGGCGGCGCTGCTGGCCGAACAGGGCGCGGCATACGGCACCGATGCGGTCGCGGCGGCGCTCAGCTGGGCGATGGCCCACCCGGCGCGGATCATCCCGATCGTCGGCTCGCAGAACCCCGCGCGCATCCGCGGTGCCGCCGACGCGCTTCGCGTCGAATGGACGCGCGACCAATGGTATGCGGTGATGCAGGCGGGCACGGGCGTGCCGCTGCCATGACCGCGCTGCCCCCCTGCGAGGTCAGCTGGTTCTCGGCGCTGTGCGACGACGATTACGAGTTTCTGGGCGTCCCCGACCCCCGGCTCAAATCGAGTTTCGAGCATTGCCGCGACATCGTGCTCCAGGCCGAAAGCGGGGGCTTCGACAATA
>CAJYLT010000068.1 GCA_913775795.1 uncultured Sphingomonas sp.
GCCCCTTCGGTCACGAACAGCGGCCAGATGAGGTCGGCGGGAGTCAGCACATTCTCGGCATGGAGCGCGCGGCTCCAGGGGCTGACGCGGGTGCGGCGAAGGCGAAGCGCGGGATAGGTCGACATGGGCACCTCTATCGGCCGCTCCGGGCCCCGGTTCAAGCGCGGCGCTTGGCGATCCCGCGCGGGATCAGCCAGATGGCGAGCGCCAGCCCGGCCGCGAGCGCCACCCACTCCGCCCCGTGCATCAGCCGGCCGAGCACCGCCTCGATCGCGTTGCCGAACGCATAGCCGAGCCCGACGAAGATCGCTGCCCAGACCGGCGCTGCCACCGCGTTGAGGACCGCGAACCTCGCGGCCGAAATCCGGCTGGTCCCGATCGCCATCGGGCTGATCGTCCGCAGCCCGTAGAGGAAGCGGAAGACGAAGACGAAGCCGGTCGGATATTTCTCGAACGTCGCCATCGCGCGCTCGAACGCGGGCTTTTGCATCAGCCGCCGGACGCGTGGGCGATGTCGGAACAGGCGGCCAGTGTAGAAGAGGAGCTGATCGGCCAGGAACGACCCCGCCGCCGCCGCGAAGATCGCGGGGACCAGCCCGAACAGCCCGTGATGCGCGGCGACGCCGCCCAGCACGACGACGGTCTCCCCCTCCACCCCCGCGCCGACAAACAGCGCGGGCAGACCGAAGCGGGCGATGAGCGCCTCGACGCTCACCTCAATCGAGGTTCGGGCGGAGCCAGCGCTCGGCCTGAGGCAAGTCCACGCCGCGACGCTGCGCATAATCCTCGAGCTGGTCGCGGCCGACGCGCGCGACGCCGAAATAGCTGGCGTCCGGGTGACCGAAATAGAAGCCCGAGACCGCTGCGGTCGGCAGCATCGCGAAACTCTCGGTCAGGGTAAGGCCGACGCGGGCGGAGGCGCCGAGCAGCTCGAACAGCATCGGCTTGGCCGAATGGTCGGGGCACGCGGGATAGCCGGGCGCGGGGCGGATGCCGCGATACTGCTCGCGGATCAGCGCCTCGTTGTCGAGCTGCTCGCCCGCGGCATAGCCCCACAGGCTGGTGCGGACATGCTGGTGCAACCGCTCGGCAAAGGCTTCGGCGAAGCGGTCGGCAAGCGCCTTCAGAAGGATGTCCTGATAGTCGTCATGCCCCGCCTTGAACCGGGCGATATGGTCGTCGATGCCGTGGATGCCGACCGCGAACCCGCCGATCCAGTCGCCCGCAGGATCGACGAAATCGGCGAGGCACATGTTCGGCCGCCCCTCGCGCTTGGCGATCTGCTGGCGCAGGAACGGGAAGCGGGTTTCACCGTGCTCGTCCGTCACCACCACATCGTCGCCGTCGCGCCGGCACGGCCACAGCGCCGCGACGCCGCGTGCGGTCAGCCACTTTTCCGCGACGATCGTGTCGAGCATCGCCTGCGCATCGGCATAAAGCGACCGCGCGCTTTCGCCGACGATCGCGTCGTCGAGGATCGCGGGGAAATTGCCCGCCAGCTCCCACGAGCGGAAGAAGGGCGTCCAGTCGATGACTTCGCGCAGGTCGGACAGGTCCCAGTCGTCGAACACATGCAGGCCGGGCTGCGCAGGCGCCGCGGGCTTGAGCGCGAAGTCCGCCTTGAAGCCGTTCTCGCGCGCCTTCTCGATCGGGATCAGGTCGGACTGCCCCTTCCCCTCGCGCGCGCGGCGGACGGCTTCGTAGTCGTCGGCGATCTTCGTCACATAATCGTCGCGCTGCGTGTCGGAGACGAGCGTCGTCGCGACGCCCACCGCGCGGCTGGCGTCCAACACGTGCACGACCGGCCCCTGATAGGCGGGCGCGATGCGGAGCGCCGTGTGCACCTTCGACGTGGTCGCACCGCCGATCAGGAGCGGCATCGCCATGCCGGCGCGCTGCATCTCCTCGGCCACCGTCACCATCTCGTCGAGGCTGGGGGTGATGAGGCCCGACAGGCCGATCATGTCGGCGTCGTTCTCGTTCGCCGCTTCGAGGATCTTCGTCCACGGCACCATGACGCCGAGGTCGACGACCTCGAAGCCGTTGCACTGGAGCACGACGCCGACGATGTTCTTGCCGATATCGTGGACGTCGCCCTTCACCGTCGCCATCACGACGCGGCCCTTGCCCTTGGCACCCGGCTCTTTCGCCGCCTCGATGTAGGGGAGCAGGTGCGCGACCGCCTTCTTCATCACGCGCGCGGACTTCACCACCTGCGGCAGGAACATCTTGCCAGATCCGAACAGGTCGCCGACGACGTTCATGCCGTCCATCAGCGGCCCCTCGATCACCTCGATCGGGCGATCCATTGCCTGGCGCATCTCCTCGGTATCCTCGACGACATAGGCGTCGATGCCCTTCACCAGCGCGTATTCCAGCCGCTTGCGCACCTCGAACCCGCGCCATTCCTGCGCCGCCTTCTCCGCCACGGCATCGGTACCGCGGAAGCGTTCGGCGAGCGCCACCAGCCGCTCGCCCGCCTGGGGGTCGCGGTTCAGAATCACGTCCTCGCACGCGGTGCGAAGTTCGGGGTCGATCGCGTCGTAAACGTCGAGCTGGCCGGCATTGACGATGCCCATGTCCATGCCCGCGGGGATCGCGTGGTACAGGAACACGCTGTGCATCGCCCGGCGCACCGGCTCGTTGCCGCGGAAGCTGAACGAGAGGTTGGACAGGCCGCCGGAGATATGGACGTGCGGGCAGCGCGCCTTGATCTCGCGGCATGCCTCGATGAAGTCGACGGCGTAGTTGTCGTGCTCCTCGATCCCCGTCGCCACTGCGAACACGTTGGGGTCGAAGATGATGTCCTCCGGCGGGAAGCCGATGCCGATCAGCAGCTTGTAGGCGCGCTCGCAGATCTCGACCTTCCGGTCCTTCGTATCCGCCTGCCCCACCTCGTCGAACGCCATCACGACGACGGCGGCGCCGTACGCCATGCATTTGCGCGCCTGGGCGAGAAACTGCGCATCGCCCTCCTTCATGCTGATCGAATTGACGATGGGCTTGCCGCTGACGCACTTCAGACCCGCCTCGATCACGTCCCATTTGGACGAGTCGACCATCACCGGCACGCGGGCGATATCGGGCTCGGCCTGAATGAGCTTCAGGAACGTCGTCATGGCGTGGTGCGCGTCGAGCAGCCCTTCGTCCATGTTGACGTCGATCACCTGCGCGCCCTGCTCGACCTGCTCGCGAGCGACCTCGACCGCGGCGGTATAGTCGCCGGCCATGACGAGCTTCTTGAACTTGGCCGAACCGGTGACGTTGGTCCGCTCGCCGACATTGACGAAGATGGGGGTGGGGTTGGTCGTCATCGTAACCTCGTCATCCCAGCGAAAGCTGGGATCGCGTGCCGCAGGGGCGAAATTGAAACTGAGCGACCCCAGCTTTCGCTGGGGTGACGGTCAAGCCGCCGCCATCGTGAACGGCTCGAGCCCGGCCAGCCGCGTTTGCACCGGGACGCCGGGCAGCGGGCGCGGGGGCAGGTCGGCCACCGCCTCGGCGATCGCCTGGATATGCGCCGGGGTCGAGCCGCAGCAGCCGCCGAGGATGTTCACCTGCCCATGCTCGGCCCAGTCGCGCACGAGGCCGGCGGTCGTCACCGGCGCTTCGTCATAGGCGCCGAGTTCGTTGGGAAGGCCGGCATTGGGATAGACCATGACCAGCGTGTCGCAGAGCTTCGACAGCACCGCGACATGCGGGCGCAGCTGCTCCGCCCCGAACGAGCAGTTGAGCCCGATCGTCACCGGCCGCGCATGGCGGACCGCGTGCCAGAACGCCTCGACCGTGTGCCCCGACAGGTTGCGGCCGGACAGGTCGGTCAGCGTCATCGACAGCATGATCGGCACCTCGCGCCCCAGCGCCTCGCCCGCCTCGATCACCGCCATCACGCCCGCCTTGGCATTCAGCGTGTCGAACACCGTCTCGATCAGGATGAAGTCGCAGCCGCCCTCGATCAGCGCGTCGACCTGCTCGCGGTAGACGTCCTTCAGGTAATCAAAGTCGATCTCGCGAAAGCCGGGATCGTTGACGTCCGGGCTCAGCGACAGCGTCTTGTTGGTCGGCCCGATCGCGCCCGCGACGAAGCGGGGGCGGCCATCCTTCGCCTCGAACGCATCGGCACATTCGCGCGCGATCCGGGCGGAGGCGACGTTGATCTCCCGCACCAGATGCTCGGCGCCGTAATCGGCCTGGCTGATGCGGTTGGCGCTGAACGTGTTGGTCGAGACGATGTCCGACCCGGCCTTCAGATAGCATTCGGTGATGATCCGCGGCACCTCGGGCTTCGTCAGCGCGAGGATGTCGTTGTTGCCTTTCTGGTCGTGGGACAGGCCCAGGTCGCCGGCATAGTCCGCCTCGGCGAGCTTCCAGTTCTGGATCTCCGTCCCGAACGCCCCGTCGGTCATCAGGATGCGCTTGGCGGCCTCAGTGAACAGGCGGTCGCGGGCGGTGGTCATCGTCGGTTCCTTCACGCCGCGGCCAGCGCCGCCTCGGCCTTGGGCCGCAGCCCCAGCATGTGGCAGATCGCGTAGCTCAGCTCGGCGCGGTTGAGCGTGTAAAAGTGGAAGTGCCGCACCCCGCCCGCATAGAGGCGGCGGCACAATTCGCCCGCGATCGTCGCGGCGACGAGCTGGCGCGCGGCCGGATGCGCGTCGAGCCCGTCGAACAGCCGGCCCATCCATGCCGGGATCGCCGCGCCGCACATGCCGGCGAACTTCTGCGTCTGCGCATAGTTGGAGACGGGCAGGATGCCGGGCACGATCTCCGCCCCGATCCCGGCGGCCGCCGCCGCATCGCGGAAGCGGAAGAAGGTTTCGGGCTCGAAGAAGAACTGCGTCAGCGCGCGGGTGGCACCGGCGTCGAGCTTGCGCTTCAAATTGTCGATGTCCGACGACGCGCTCGTCGCCTCGGGATGCGCCTCCGGATAGGCGGCGACCGAAATCTCGAACGGGTGCAGGCGCTTCAGGCCCGCGACCAGTTCGGCGGCGCTGGCATAGCCCTGCGGGTGCGGCACGAACTTCTCGCCCATCGTCGGCGGATCGCCGCGCAGCGCGACGATGTGGCGGACGCCCGCGGCCCAATATTCGCGCGCCACGGCGTCCACTTCCTCGCGGCTCGCCTCGACACAGGTGAGGTGCGCGGCGGCGGGCACGCTCGTCTCGCGCGCGATGCGGGCGACGGTCGCGTGGGTGCGATCGCGGGTGGTGCCGCCCGCGCCATAGGTCACGCTGACGAAGCGCGGGCCCAGCGGCGCGAGCGTCTGCACCGCCTCCCACATCGCCGCTTCCATCTTCTCGGTCTTGGGCGGGAAGAACTCGAACGACACGTCGGCGTCGCCGCCCACATCGGCGAACAGCGGGCCGTCGAGCGCGCGGCGCGCTTCCTCTAGCTGTCCAACGGAAAGCGTCATGCCGCCTTGACCTCCAATTTGGCGTCGCCCGTGCGGCGCGCCAGCCATAGTTTCACGGTGAGTTCGCCGCCGCCCAGCGTCTCGGTGCGGACAGGGGCGAGACCGGCACCGGCGAACCAGCCGAGCATCTGCTCGTCCGAAAAGCCGAGCCGGGCGTGATTGTCGCGGGTGCGAAGCTCCTCGCGCTCGTGCGGCGCGAAGTCGGCGATCAGAAGCCGCCCACCCGTGCCCAGCACGCGCGCCGCCTCCGCGATCGCGGCGCCCGGCTGCTGCGCGAAGTGGAGGACGTGGTGCAGGATCGCGACATCCGCCGCGCCGTCGGCAAGCGGCAGTGCGTAGAGGTCCGCCTGGCGAAGTTCGGCACGGGCAAGCCCCTGTTCGGCGAGCTTAGCGCGGGCCAACCGCAGCATTTCAGAGGAGCGATCGATGCCGAGCGCGCGCTCCGCCTGCGGCGCGAAGAGTTCGAGCATCCGGCCGGTGCCGGTGCCGATGTCGATGAGCTGGCCGATCTCGCCGCTGCCGAGGATCGAGGCCATCGCCGCCTCGACCTCGCTATCCGCGACGTGCAGGTTGCGGATCGCATCCCATGAGCCGGCGTTCGCCTCGAACCATTCTGCCGCAGCAGAGGCACGGTCGGCGCGGACGGCGGCGAGGCGCGCGGTGTCGGCGACCGCCCAGTGGTCGCTGCCCGAGGCTTCCCACACGGCATCGACCGCGGCGAGCAGGTCGGGCATCGCCGCCCCCTCGCCCATCGCGACGAACACCCAGCTTCCTTCCTTGCGGCGACGCGCGAGGCCGGCGTCGCACAGAATCTTCACATGCCGGCTGACGCGCGGCTGGCTCTGGCCCAGGACCTGCGCCAGCTCGCCCACCGACAACTCCATCGCGCGCAGCAGCGCGATGATCCGAAGCCGGGTCGGATCGGCGAGCGCTTGAAAGATTTCGACGGCACCGGGCATGGGATGAACATATAAAGATATCTTTATATTGGGTCAATCTCGAACATGCGTCCGGGTACGAATGCACGGGGGCGGAACGAACCGGCGGCATCGTGCGTCGTGCTCGCCAGCAATCATGACCTAAGAGGGAAGTCCCATGAAGAAGACCGTGCTGATCCTCCCCGCCCTCGCGGGCCTCGCGCTCGCCGCGTGCAGCGAGAACGCGCAGCAGCAGACGGGCGAGGCCGCCGGTGCCGTCGCCGCCGACGTGAACTCGACCGTGGGAGAGGCCGCGCGCGACGTGAAGGACGCGACGAAGGATGCGTTCGGCGAAGCCGAGAAGGCCGCCGACCGCGCGGGCGACAAGATCGAGAACGCCGCCGACCGCACGGGCGCGGCGGTCGAGCGCGGCGCGGCGAAGGCCGATGCCGCCGCCGACAACGCCAAGCGCGAAGCGGGCGAGAGCCTCGAGGCGGCGGGCAAGGACATGCAGCGCTGATCTTCGACGATCGACGCCGTTGACGGGGCCGCGCCGCGCCTTAGGGCTGGCGCGGCCCTTTTCATGTCCGAAAGGCCCGTTCATGCGCCCGATCCTCGCCGCCATCCCCCTTTTCGCGCTCGCCGCCTGCGGTGCGGGCGACAACGATCCGGGGCCGGGCAGCGTCACGCAGAGCGAGGCGCGCGAACTGAACGAGGCGGCCGAGATGCTCGACGTCAACGCGGTGTCGGCAGACGCGCTCAACGAAACCGGGAACACGCAATGACCGATCTTCGCCGCATCGGCGCGACCGACCTCGAAACCCCGCCGATGGTCCTCGGCGGCAACGTCTTCGGCTGGACCGCCGACGAGGCGACGAGCCACACGATCCTCGACCGCTTCGTTGGCGCGGGGGGCACGATGATCGACACCGCCGACGTCTATTCGGCCTGGGTCGAGGGGCATAAGGGCGGCGAGAGCGAGGCGGTCATCGGCCGCTGGCTGAAAGCATCGGGCCGCCGCGGCGACGTGCTCATCGCGACGAAAGTCGGGATGCTCCCCGGCGACGGCGGCAAGGGTCTGGCCCCCGATCGCATCGCCGCCGCCTGCGACGCGTCGCTCCAGCGACTGGGCGTCGAGACGATCGACCTCTATTACGCGCATCAGGACGACGACAGCGTGCCGCAGGCGGAAGTGCTGGGCGCGTTCCAGCGGCTGATCGAGGCGGGCAAGGTCCGCCACATCGCCGCCTCCAACTTCCACGCGATGCGGCTAAAGGCGGCGCTGGATCTGGCGACCGAGCAGGGCCTGCCGCACTTCCGCGCGCTTCAGCCCGAATACAATCTCGTCAGCCGCCGCAAGTTCGAGGGCGAGTTGCAGGACCTGTGCGTCACCCACAATCTGGGCGCGCTCCCCTATTTCGGGCTCGCGGCGGGGTTCCTGACGGGCAAGTACCGGACGGCCGACGACCTGAAGAAAAGCGTGCGCGGCGCGAACATGGCCAAGCTGCTCGAGGGCAAGGGAGCGGCGGTGCTGGCGGCGATGGACGCGGTGGTCGCCGAAACCGGCGCGACTCACGCACAGGTTGCGCTGGCGTGGCTCGCCGCACAGCCGGGCGTCACGGCGCCGATCGCCAGCGCCACCGGCATCGAGCAGCTGGACGAGTTGATCGGCGCCTGGACGCTCCGTCTTGATGACGATCAATTACGCATGTTGGCCGATGCAGGTATTTGAAAAATATCGGAACTTCCGTCGGGGTTCGAACCTTCAGGCCGCGTGACTGAAACCGATACCCCGCCCGACCTCGCCGAGGCGTTCCGGGCCATGATCCTCGAAAAGTCGTTTCCCTGCGTCGGCGCGAAGTCGGCGCTGGGACGCGGCACGCTCGACCTGCTCACGGCACGTTCGATCCGCAGCGCCTGGGACGACCTTGCCATCCATGAGGCGCTGATGCGCTTCGCCTGGGCTTATAAGCAGGAACCGGGCCTGTTCCGCAGCTTCGCCGTGTTGTTCGAGGAGCCGGACGACCTTGACGAGGCGGGGTTCGAGGCGGCGATGTGGGCGCGGCTGCAATCGCTGTCGGACAAGGATGCGTGGCGCGGCCAGCCCGCCGATCCGCGCGTCAGCAGCGACCCGGCCGATCCGCATTTCGGGTTGAGCTTCGGCGGGGAGGCCTTCTTTGTCGTCGGGCTGCATCCAGGGGCAAGCCGCCCCGCCCGCCGGTTCGAGCGCCCCGCCCTCGTCTTCAACCTGCATGACCAGTTCGAGACGCTGCGAGAACAGAACCGCTACGAGCAGCTTCGCGCCTCGATCATCGCGCGCGACGTGGCGCTGGCGGGCAGCGCCAACCCGATGCTGTCGCGCCACGGCGAAACGTCGGAGGCGCGGCAGTATAGCGGCCGCGCGGTGGGCGCGGATTGGCGCTGCCCCTTTTCACGCAAGGCCGGCGGCGATGCCGGGCTGGAGATCCTGTCATGAACGGCCGCATCGAACCGCGCAGCGGGACCGCATTCGAGCTCGACGCCGGCGACGAGCTGATCGTCGTCGATCCGATGGGCGGCCAGGTCGCCGACCTGCTCGCGGTGTCCCGCGGCGACATGCGTGAGATGCTGTCGTCGGGCCGAACGCTCGATTATGCCGAGCGCATCTACCTGACGACCGGCGACAGGCTCTACTCGAACCGCTCGAACGTGATGCTCCAAATTGTGGCGGACGATGTCGGTCGCCACGATTTCCTGCTGACGCCGTGCAGCGAGGCGACGTTCCGCCTCTGCTACGAAAACGAGCCGCCGCATCGAGGCTGTCATGGCAACCTGGCAGCAGCGCTCGCCCCCTACGGGATCGAGGACGACGCGATCCCCGTCGCGTTCAACTGTTTCATGAACGTCCCCGTCGACGGCGAAACCGGTCGGTTCAAAGTGCTGCCGCCGCTGAGCAAGGCCGGCGACACGATCCGCTTTCGCGCCGCGATCGACCTGATCATCGGCCTCACGGCCTGCTCCGCCCCCGCCAGCAACGGCGGCAGCTTCAAGCCGATCGACTGGCAGATCGTGCGACAGGTTGCGACATAACCGATAATCATTCGCAACAAGCTTGACAGTGAGAGTGACTCGCAATAGCCCGACCCTAGACAAGAAAAGGGGTCCGGGGTGTCCAACACGTTTCTCGCGCTGTCGTGCGTCGGTTTTCTGGCGACGGCGCCTGCCTATGCCGCGGATGAAGACAAGGCCGCGGTAGGCGATCAGTCGCGCCCCGCGGACCGCGACATCGTCGTCACCGGCCAGAAGATCGGCGCGCCGAAAGAGGTCGAGAGCCCCAAGGCCACCTCGGCAATCATCGACACGCCGCAGACGATCACCGTCGTCAGCGAACAGACGATCCGCAAGCAGAACCTCCAGACGCTGCGCGACGTGCTCCAGACGATCCCCGGCATCACCTTCGGCGCGGGCGAGGGCGGCGGCGGGTATGGCGACAGCATCAACCTGCGCGGCTATTCGGCGAACAACGACGTCACCATCGACGGCGTCCGCGACAGCGCGCAGTACAGCCGCACCGACCCGTTCAACCTCCAGCAGGTCGAGGTCTACAACGGCGCCAACAGCGTTTTCAACGGATCGGGCAGCGTCGGCGGCACGATCAACCTCGTCTCCAAGGTGCCGGGGACCGAGACGCTGACGATCGCGCAGGGGTCGGTCGGCACCGACAATTACTATCGCGGGTCGATCGACAGCAACGTGCGCGTCGACGACTTCACCGCGGTCCGCCTGAACGCGATGGTCCACCGCAACGACGTGCCCGGCCGCGATCTCGAGCGGTTCGAGCGCTGGGGCGTCGCCCCGTCCGTCACCTTCGGGGTGGGCGGCCCGACCAGCCTGACGCTCGCCTATGTGCATCAGGAGGATCGCAACACGCCGATCTACGGCGTGCCTTTCGTCCGCAACGGCGTGATCGACGGCGTGCTGCCCGGCGTCGACCGCAGCGACTATTTCGGTATCGCCAATCTCGACCGGCAGGACGTGACGGTGGATCGCCTGACCGCCACCTTCGCGCACCAACTGGGCGGCGGGTTCGGCGTCCGCAACCTCACTCGCTGGCAGCGCGTCGAGCAGTCGAGCGTCACCTCCGCGCCGCAGGGGACCTTCTGCCTCGCATCAACCGGGCGCCAGCCGATCACCGCGCGCGTCGGCGACACGGTGGGCGCGGCGTGCCCCGCCAACGTGCCGCCGGGGTTCTACCTCCCCTCCGGCCCGCGCGGGCTGGTGCGCGATCAGGTCAACGACCTGCTCTACAACCAGACCGACCTGCGCCACGAGGCCGGGGCGAAGGGCGGCGTGCGCAACGTCCTGAACGTCGGCGCGGCGGCGATCTGGGAGGGGTATCGCCTGTCGCAGGGGTCGCTGCTGCGCAACCCGGACGGCAGCGTCGTGACCCCGCCGCTGATCGAGATCGCCAACCCGCAGACCGACTGGACCGGTCCGGTCAACTACACCCTGACCGCCCAGTCGCGCAGCGAGACGTCGGGCATCGCGATCTATGCCTTCGACACGCTCGAACTCGGGCCGATGTTCGAACTCAACGGCGGCGTCCGGTTCGAGCATCAGCACGCGACCTTCCGCAACATCCCCCTCGCCTTCGTGCCGCCCGGTACCACCGCGCTCACCCCGCTCCAGCAACTGCCGCAGACGAGCCGCGAGGACCTGTTCTCCTGGCGCGCGGGCGCGGTGTTCCATCCGGTGAAGGACGTGAGCCTCTACGCCGGATACGCCAATGCCAAGACGCCGTCGTCGGCCACCGTCCGCCTCGGCTGCGGCGTGCCGATCGTGGCGGGGGGTGCCGATCCGTGCGCGGTCGCACCGGAAACCGCGAAAAACTTCGAGGCCGGGGTGAAGGCGGGCCTGTGGCACAACACGCTCCAGCTTACCGCCGCTGTGTTCCGCAATGAGCGGACGAACTTCCGCGTCCCCTCGAACGATCCGGCGCTGCCCGCGGGGCTGCAGGTTCTCGACGGGCGGAGCCGCGTGGACGGCATCGCGCTTGGCCTGTCGGGCAATATCACGCCTGCCTGGACGGTGTTCGCCAACTACACCTATCTCGACGGCAAGGTGCTCCAGAGCATCTCCGACCGCGATCTTGCCGCGGGGATCGCCGACCCGCAAAAGGACAGCCGCCTCATTCAGACGCCCGACCATTCGGGCAGCCTGTTCACCACCTACAAGCTGCCGTTCGGGCTCGAGATCGGCTATGGCCTGACCTATCAGGGCAGCTTCGCGATCAACGCGCCGATCGCCGCCAACCGGGCGCAGTACCGCGCGGACGATTACCTGATCCACCGCGCGTTCGCCGCCTACACGCTGGCCGAGCGCTGGACGCTCCAACTCAACGTCCAGAACTTTACCGACGAGCAGTATCTGACCGGCGTGCGCAACAACCTGAACACCACCGCGGGACAGGCGACGACGGGCATCGTCACCGGCGGCTGGGCGCAGCCCGGCGACCGGCGTCAGGCGACGCTGAGCCTGTTCTACAGCTTCTGATCGCGATAGGCGTTCGCCGATGCTGCTCACGATCCCCGACCTGCTCGACGCCCCCGCCCTCGCCCGCGTCCGCGCGCTGGTGGAGGGGGGCGCGTGGATCGACGGCAATGCCACGTCGGGGCCGCAGGCGGCGCTTGCCAAGCGCAACGAGCAACTGGCCGAGGACGATGCGGCGGGGATCGAGGCGGGGCGGATCGTCCTCGACTGCCTCGGTCGCTCGCCCTTGTTCGTTGCGGCGGCGCTCCCGCTCAAGGTCTTTCCGCCGCTGTTCAACCGCTATAGCGGCGGGCAGGCGTTCGACGCCCATGTCGACAATGCCGTGCGGCTGAAGCGCGGCAGTGACTTCCGACTGCGCAGCGATCTGTCGATGACGGTCTTCCTCGCCGACCCCGCCGACTATGACGGCGGCGAGCTGGTGGTCGAGGATCTGTTCGGCGAGCAGCGGGTAAAGCTCGGCGCGGGCGACGCGGTACTCTACCCCGCCTCCAGCCTCCACCGGGTCGAGCCGGTGACGCGCGGCACCCGCCTCGCCTCGTTCCTGTGGGTCCAGTCGATGGTCCGCGACGACGGCGAGCGGCGCATCCTCTTCGACCTCGACCGCGCGATCCAGCGCGTCGGGGCAGAGAAGGGCCAAAGCGACCGCGCCGTGGTCGAGCTGACCGGCGTCTATCACAACCTCCTTCGCCGCTGGGCCGACGCATGAACGCCGAAACCCCCGTCCGCGCCGCGCCGCGCAAGAACCTGCGCAGCTTCTGGATGCGCCAGTTCATCACCTGGCACTGGATCAGCGCCGCGATCAGCCTAGCCGCGATGCTCCTGTTCGCGGTGACGGGCATCACCCTCAACCACGCCGCGACGATCTCCGCCGAGCCGAAAGTAACGCAGCGATCGGGCCAGTTGCCTGCACCGTTGGTCCGCCGCCTGACCGGCAACGGGGCAGAGCCGCTGGCGCCGGTCGTCGCCGATGCCGTGGAGAACGCCGTCGGTCTCGACGCGCGCGGGCGCCCCGGCGAGTGGTCGGAGGGCGAAGTCTATGTCGCCCTCCCCCGCCCCGGCGGCGACGCCTGGGTCAGTATCGACCGCACGACCGGCGCGATTCAGGCGGAAGTGACCGATCGCGGCTGGATCGCCTGGGCCAACGACCTGCACAAGGGGCGCAATTCGGGTTCGGCCTGGTTCTGGTTCATCGACGTGTTCGCAGTCGCGTGCGTCGTCTTCTCGATCACCGGGCTCCTCCTCCTCTACATGCACGCCCGTCGCCGCCCCTCGACCTGGCCGATCGTCGCGGCGGGGCTCGTCCTGCCGCTGATCCTCGCCATCTTCTTCATCCATTGACCGGAGCCCCTATGCGCCTTTCCTCGCTCGTCCTGCTCGGCGGCGCCTTTGCCGCGCCGGCGGTGGCCGGTTCGGTGACGATCACCATCCCGCGCCTCAACGTCGCCGAATATCACCGGCCCTATGTGGCGGTCTGGGTCGAGCCCGCGGCGGGCGGCCCGGCGCGCACGATCGCGATCTGGTACGACGTGAAGAAGGCGGGGGCCGAACCCGGCACCAAATGGCTGTCGGAACTGCGCGCTTGGTGGCGCAAGGGCGGCCGGTCGATGAAGATGCCCGCCAGCGGCATCAGCGGCGCGACCCGCGCGCCGGGCAGCCACACCATCCCGCTCCCTGCCGACCTCAAGCCCGGCGACTACGTCCTGAACGTCGAGGCGGCGCGAGAGACCGGCGGGCGCGAGCTCGTCCGCGTGCCGTTGTCCGTGCCGATCAAAGCTGCGCGCGCCGCGGGCAGCCACGAACTCGGCGCCGTCACCCTTTCCGCCCGTTGAGGACCCAAGCGATGAACAAGCTCACCCTCCGCCTGCTCGCCGCCGCCGCGCTCGCCTCGATCCCCGTCGGCGTGTCCGCGCACCGGCTGTGGTTCCTGCCCTCGGGCACGATCTTCTCGGGCACCGATAGCTGGGTCACGGTCGACATGGCCGCATCGAACGATCTGTTCTACGCCGACCACCAGCCCGGCCGGCTGGAGGGCGTGAAGGTCTGGCGCCCCGACGGGAGCGAGGGGCGGATGCAGAACGGCTCGACCGGCCGCTATCGATCGGTCTTCGACGTCCAGCTCGATGCGCCGGGCACGTGGAAGATCGGCATGGTGCAGGACGGGCTGATGGGCAGCTTCAAGGTCGGCGGCGTCGAGAAGCGCGTCGGCGGTCGCCCGCAGATGGGGCCGGACGGCAAGCGCCTGCCCCCGCTGACCGCCGCCGACATTCCCGCTGACGCGACAGAAATCAAGCTGACCGAAGTGTCGAGCCGCAACGAGATCTACGTGACCGCGGGCGAGCCGACGACGACGGTGCTGAAACCCGCGGGCAAGGGACTGGAGGCCGACTGGCAGACGCATCCCGACGAACTCGTCGCGGGCGAGCCGGCGCGCGTCCGCTTCCTGATCGACGGCAGGCCCGCCGCGAACCTCAAGGTGACGGTCGTCCCCGGCGGCAAGCGGTATCGCGATGCCGAGGGTGCGCGCGACCTGACGACCGGCGCGGACGGCACTGTCGCGCTCGATTGGCCGGCCGCGGGCATGTACTGGCTCAACGCCACCGCCGAGGATGCGAAGACGACGCAGCCGCGCGCGACCGGGCGGCGGATGAGCTATACCTCGACGGTCGAGGTGATGACGCCCTGAACCCGCGCATCGCCCTGCCGCCGCGGATCGACCCGGCGGCGATGGCGGGTCACGACCCCGCCGCGCCGATCATAACGCTGGCGGGCGAGACGATGGGGACGACGTGGCGCGTGCTCTATGCGGCGCGCCACGCTTCCCCAGACCAGGTGCAAGTGGCAATCAAAGCGCGGCTTGCCGAGCTGGTCGTAGCGCTCAGTCATTGGGAACCGGACTCCGCGCTTTGCCGCTTCAACCGGACAGCGGGCGCGTGGGTAACGCTGCCACGCGACCTCGCCCGCGTCGTCGATGCCGGGCTGCATCTGGCGCGGGCGAGCGGCGGCGCGTTCGATCCGGCGATCGGCGCGCTGGTCGACCTGTGGGGCTTCGGCCCGCCCGGCCCGATCCCCGCACCGGACGAGGCCGCGATCGAGGCAGCGCGCGCAGTCTCGGGCTGGCGACGGCTCGATTGGGATCGCGAAAGCCGCCGCCTGCGTCAACCGGGCGGACTGCAACTGGACCTGTCGGGGATCGCCAAGGGCTATGCCGCCGACGAACTTGCCGACCTGCTGGGTCGAATGGGCATCGGTCATTGCCTGGTCGAGGTGGGCGGCGAACTCGCCGGGCGCGGCATCCGGCCCGATGGCGAGCCGTGGTGGGTCGATCTGGAGGCACCCCCCGGCCCGGCGCTGCCGCCACTGCGGATCGCATTGCACCAGATGGGCGTCGCCACGAGCGGCGATTACGTCCGCGGCGCTCACTCGATCGACCCGCGCACCGGCCATGCGCCGGACAACGGCGTCGTCAGCGTCAGCGTCGTTGCGAAAAGCGCGATGGCCGCCGATGCGCTCGCCACCGCGATCGCGATCGCCTGGCCCGATCTGTCGGCACTCGAACCGCTCCGGCCCGCCGCGCGGATCGTGACGCGGGCGGGCGAAGTGCTCACCGCCCCACTACAGACGATGCTCGACGACTGACGCCTATTCGGCCGCCGCCTTCTCCGCATCGCCGGGACCATAGACGAGGTCGAGATAGTAGCCCGCGAGCATATAGTGCGCCTTCACCACCGCCGGATGTTCGGCGCGCTGCGCCTGAAGCAGTTCCTGTTCGGCACGGCGATAGAGATATTCGGCATCGGTCACGGTCTGCTCGTCGGTCATTGTCGCTGCTCTTACATCCGGAAAAAAGCCCGGCTCTCCATGGACATAGAACGCAGCAGCGCTCCCGCGGTGCCATCGCCCGCGCATTTCATTTTGTGTCCGGGTTGCGCGGTGATTGGAGCGATCGGTATGCATCGGATGAAGCCGCAAAGCCGCGCGATCGAAGGACGAGTATGCCCGAACCGCATGACCTGAACGAACAGGCACTCGCCGACTGGATCGCCGCCAACCTACCCCCCTTGGGGCAGGTCGCGGCGATCGAGAAGTTCGCCGGCGGCCAGTCCAACCCCACCTATCGGGTGGCCACCCCCAGCGGCGACGTGGTGCTGCGCCGCAAGCCCTTCGGCCCACTTCTCCCCTCCGCCCACGCGGTCGATCGCGAGTATCGGCTGCTGAGCGCGCTCCACCCCACCGGCTTTCCCGTCCCGCGCCCGATCGCGCTGTGCGAGGACGAGGGGGTGATCGGCGCGGTCTTCTATCTGATGGAGATGGTCGAGGGGCGCACCTTCTGGAACGGCGCGCTTCCCGAATTGCCGATCGAGGCGCGGCGGCCGCATTACCACGCGATGATCGACACGATGGCGGCGCTGCATTCGCTCGATCCCGCCGCGATCGGGCTTTCCGACTTCGCGCCGCCCGGCAACTATATCGAGCGGCAGGTCGCGCGCTGGACGCGCCAGTACCGCGCCGCGCAGACCGACGACGTGGCGGAGGTCGAGCGGCTGATCGACTGGCTGCCGCAGACGCTGCCCGCTCAGGACCGTGTGTCGGTGATCCATGGCGATTACCGGATCGACAATCTGATCTACGGCGATGACGGCCGCGTGCGCGCGGTGCTCGACTGGGAACTGGCGACGCTCGGCGATCCCATCGCCGACTTCGCCTATCTGGCAATGAACTGGGCGATGCCGCAGGACGGGCGGTCGGGCCTGGCCGGCCTCGACCTCGCGGCAGCGGGCATTCCAACGATGGAGGAGGCAGTTGCGCGATACTGCGCGGCGACCGGGCGCGCCGGCCTGCCCAATCTCAACTGGTATTTCGCCTACAACCTCTTCCGCCTGGTCGGCATCGTCCAGGGGATCAAGAAGCGCGTAATCGACGGCAACGCCTCGAACGCCGGCGCCGCCGCGATGGCCGAGCGGGTCGTGCCACTGGCGAAAGCGGCGTGGGGTCAGGCGAAACTGGCGGGCGCGGCCTAGTTCTTCGCGGGCGTCGCGGCCGGGGTCGGCGCCACCGACTGCTGTGCGGTCGCGGTCACCGGCGGGCCCTTGGCGATCGCGGCGGCGAGCAGCGTCGCCTCGCCGCACGGCTTGGCGCCGCACAGCGTCTTGATCTTGGCGAGGTTCTCGCGCGCCTTCGACAACGCGCCCTTGTCGACCAGCGCCTGTCCCTGCCCCGCGAGCGCGGCGGCGTCGTTGGGCTCGATCGTCAGCGCCTCGCGATAGAAGCGGATCGACTTGCCGGGCAGGTCCTGCTGACGGGCGACTTCCGCGAGGAGGATGAACGCCTGCCGGTTGCGCGGATCGACGACCGTCGCGCTTTCGAGCAGGTCGTTGGCGGCCGTCAGGTTGCCCGCCGCGCGCGCCGCCTTTGCCTTTTCCACCAGCGCCATCGACCTGGGGTCGATCTGATCGTCGGGCCTTTGTCCATGCAGCGAAGTCGAGATGCTGACCGCTGCCAGGGCAAGGGCGACCGAAACGCTGGTGAACCGCATGATGCTCTCCGAAACCACGCTCACAGGGCTATCACGGCTTGATGAGGGCCGCGACAAAAAAGCCGTCGGTCCGATGATGGGCGGGATCGAGCCGGGTTCCAAGGCCGTGCGCGCTGCCGAACGGCACGTCGACCGGCGCGGCGGTCCAGCCGGGGTGGCGGGCCACGAACGCCTCGGCCTGATCGCGCCCCTCTGCATCAAGGAGCGAGCAGACGACATGGACCAGCCGCCCGCCGGGCCGGACGAGGTCGGCGGCGATGTCAAGCAGACGGGACTGCGTTTCGGTCAGCCGCGCCAGCCGCTCGGGCGTCAGCCGCCAGCGCGCCTCCGGGTTGCGCCGCCACGTGCCCGTGCCGGAACAGGGCGCATCGACCAGCACCACATCGGCGGTTTCGCGCCAATCGTCGAGTGCCGCAGCCTCCCGGTTCGGATCGAGCAACCGCGTCTCCGCGATCGTCACACCCGCCCGCTCGACCCGCGGCGGCAGCCGCTGGAGCCGCGCCCGATCGGTGTCGGCGGCGAGGATCGCCCCCTGGTTCGCCATCGCCGCGGCGAGCGCCAGCGTCTTGCCGCCCGCCCCCGCGCAGAGGTCGACGACGCGGTCGCCAGGCTTCGCGCCGCACGCGATCGCGACGATCTGGCTGCCCGCGTCCTGCACCTCGATCGCGCCCGCCGCATAGTCGGGCAAGCGCTCGACCTGCGTGTCGGGCGGCAAGCGAAGCGTATCGGGCAGGCCGTCGATCGGTTCGGCACCCTCGATCGTCACCTGTTCGGCGCGCAGCCGGTTGATGCGGATGTCGAGCGGCGCGCGGTCAAGCAACGCCGCCTGCGCGCCCTCGTCCAGCCCCGAGGCCGCCAGCGCGTCAGCCAGCCACGCGGGCACCGCGCCCGCAACCGCGGCCTGCTCGCCCGTGCCGATCGGCGGGGGGCCATAGCCCGACCCGTCGAACGCCGCCGCGACGGCCGGATCGACCTCCGCCACCGCCAGCATCGCCGCGCGCCCGCTGGCCGGCACCTCGCCGCAACGCCGGATCGCGACGTAGACGAGCTCGCGGATCGCGCGCCGGTCCTTCGACCCGGCAAAGCGATGCCCCGCGAACCAGCGCGCCAGGATCGTGTCCGCCGCCGCGCCGCCGCTCTTGGCCGCACCGATGACGAGGTCGAGGATTTCGATCGCGGACTGAACCCGCGCGCCCGGTGTCATTCGCCGCGTTCCCGTTGTTGCTCAGCCGCCAGCTTCGCCCGCGTCACATGCCATTTGCGCCGCAGCCAGCGGATGCGCAGGAAGATGTAAAGGCCGGTGATCGCGACGATCAGCAGCACCTTCTGCTGGTCGGTCACGCCGCCGCCCCTTCCGGTGCGTCAACGCGTCGGATAGTTCGGCGCCTCGCGCGTGATCGTCACGTCATGGACATGGCTCTCGCGCAGGCCAGCGCCGGTGATGCGCACGAAGCGCGCCCGCTCGCGAAGGTCTTTCAGCGTCCGGCTGCCCGTATAGCCCATCGCGGCCTTCACCCCGCCGACGAGCTGGTGGATGACGTCGCGCGCCGGGCCCTTGAACGGAACCTGTCCCTCGATGCCCTCGGGGACGAGCTTCATCTGGTCCTTGATGTCCTGCTGGAAATAGCGGTCGGCGCTGCCGCGCGCCATCGCGCCGACGCTGCCCATCCCGCGGTAGGACTTGTAGGCGCGGCCCTGGTACAGAAACGTCTCGCCCGGCGCTTCCTCGGTCCCCGCCAAGAGCGAGCCGATCATCACCGCCGACGCGCCCGCCGCCAGCGCCTTGGCCACGTCCCCCGACGTGCGGATGCCGCCATCGGCAATCACCGGCACGCCGGCCTTCGCACCCTCGGATGCGGCGTCCATGACGGCGGTCAGCTGCGGCACGCCGACGCCGGCGACGACGCGCGTGGTGCAGATCGAGCCGGGGCCGATACCGACCTTGATCCCGTCCGCGCCCGCGTCGATCAGCGCCTTCGTCGCCTCGGCGGTGGCGACGTTGCCGGCGATCACCTGCACCGAGTTGGAAAGCTTCTTCACCCGCTCGACCGCTCGCGCCACGTCGCGGTTGTGGCCGTGCGCGGTGTCGATGACGATCAGGTCGCACTCGGCATCGACGAGGGCCGCGGTGCGGTCGAAGCCCTTGTCGCCGACCGTCGTGGCGGCGGCGACGCACAGCCGGCCGGCGGCGTCCTTCGTCGCCTCAGGGTACAACACCGCCTTCTCGATATCCTTCACCGTGATGAGGCCGACGCACGCATAGGCGTCGTCGACCACCAGCAGCTTCTCGATCCGGCGCTGGTGGAGCAGGCGGCGCGCCTCCTCCTGCGTCACGCCGGTCTTCACCGTGGCGAGGTTGTCGCGCGTCATCAGCTCGGACACCGGCTGGTCCGGGTTCTCGGCGAAGCGCACGTCGCGGTGGGTCAGGATGCCGACGAGCCGGCCCGATGCCTCGACCACCGGGATGCCGCTGATCTTGTGCCGCTGCATCAGCGCCTGCGCTTCCTTGAGCGGCGCGTCGGGACGGATCGTGATCGGGTTGACGACCATCCCGCTCTCGAACCTTTTGACCTGACGCACCGCGGCCACCTGTTCCTCGACCGACAGGTTGCGGTGGAGGACGCCGATGCCGCCCATCTGCGCCATGACGATCGCCATGTCCGCCTCAGTCACGGTATCCATCGCCGACGACAGGACGGGGATGTTGAGGTCGAGCCCCCGCGCCACCTTGGTCCGGGTGTCGGCCATGCTCGGCAGCACGTCCGATTCCGCCGGGTACAGAAGCACGTCGTCGAAGGTGAGGCCGAGGGTAATGTCCATGGGGGCGCCGGATCCGGTTCGAGTCGAGGATTGGCGGCCCATCTAAACGCGGGCGGCGTTTGGCGCTACCCCCGTCCGCCGCGCGCGAGCAGCGTGCGTGCCTGCTCCACGTGCATCGCCTCGATCATCCGTCCGCGGAACCGTTCGGCCCCGCCGGTGGCGGCGGCGATCAGCGCCTGCGCCTCGGCGATTTCCGCCTCGCTCGGGCCGAAGGCGCGGGTAGCGACGGCGATCTGATTGGGGTGGATCAGCGTCTTCCCATCGAAGCCGATCAGGCGACCGGCGGCGCAATCCTCGGCAAGCCCGGCCTCGTCCTCCAGCGCGTTGTAGACGCCGTCGAGTGCCCAACCGCCCGCCGCCCGCGCGGCGAGCACGATCGCTTGGAGCGCATA
>CAJYLT010000069.1 GCA_913775795.1 uncultured Sphingomonas sp.
GAGGCGCTGGCGCTGGCGCAGCGCACGCACGATCAGGCGGTCGTGCTCGGGCGCAAGGACCGTGTTTTCCGTCAGGCCGAGCGCATGGCGATGATCGGCGCCTGGAGCTTCGATCCGACGACCGAAACCGTCGAGTGGTCGGAGGGCGTTCGCCGCATCCACGAGGTCGCCGACGACTTCCAGCCCACGCTGGCGAACGCGCTCGACTTCTATCCCGCCACGGCGCGCGCGGTGGTCAGTGCCGCGCTTGCCCATTCGCTGGAGACAGGCGAGCCGTTCGATTTCGAGGTCGACTTCGACACGGCCGAGGGGCGCCGACTACGCGTGCGCGGGCTGGGCGAGGTGGAGCGCGAGGCGGGGCGCAGCGTCGCCGTCACGGGCGTGTTCCAAGACGTGACCGCGCGCTATCTCCTCGAACAGGACCTGCGGCGCAGCGCGCATGTCGATGCGCTGACCGGCATCGCCAATCGCGCCGCATTCGACCAGCGGCTGGAAGCCGCGATCGCACGGGCGCGGGGCGGCGACAGCGCGCTCACCCTCGTCCTCATCGACCTCGACGGGTTCAAGGGCGTCAACGATACCCATGGCCACATGGCGGGCGACGACGTGCTGCGCGCGCACGGCCGGCGGCTGCGCGGCGAATGGCTGACCGACAGCTTTCCCGCGCGCCTTGGCGGGGACGAATTCGCGCTGCTGCTCGAAGGGGCGGCGACGCGGGAGATCGGCGCGCGGATCGCGCGGCTGCTCGCCCTGTTCGCGCGGCCGATCCCGCTGGGCGACCGGACGGTACGCGTCGGCGGGACCATCGGTTGGGCGGCGTTCGCGCCGGGCATGAGCAACCCGCGTGACCTCATCCATGCTGCCGACACCGCTCTTTACGAGGCGAAGCGCGAGCGGCGCGGGACGGCAAGGGCGGCGTTAGCGTAAGGCGAACGGTGCCGCGACCTGCCACCGCCTGACCCTTTCTTTACCGGGCCGAGCCGCTATCTCGGCGCCATGCCCGGTGAGCGTGCCCGTGTGATCGTGATGAATTCGGCGCTCGGCCCGCTCGACTACCGCGTCCCCGCGGGGATGCGGGTGGAGCCGGGGTCGGTGGTCGTCGCGCCGCTGGGGCCGCGCCAGTTGCTCGGCGTCGCCTGGGATGCGGATCGCCTGCCGACCGAGGAAGTGGGCGACAATCGCCTGCGCAACCTGCTCGGCGTCGCCGACGTGCCGCCGCTCCCCACGCCGCTGCGCCGCCTGATCGAGTGGACCGCGGATTATTATCTGAGCCCGCTTGCGTCGGTGGTCCGGATGGCGCTGCCGTCGAGCTCGGCGCTGGAGGGCGCGAAGCTCGCGACGGAATATCGCGCGACGGGCCACGTCCCCGACCGGCTGACGCCGCAGCGCGCACAGGCGCTGGAGCGGATCGGCGACCGGCAGGGGCTGGTCCGCGAGCTCGCGACGATCGCCGACGTCAGCGATGCGGTGATCCGCGGGCTGGTCAAGGCGGGCGCGATCGAGGCGATCGAGGTCGATATCGACCTGCCCTATCCCGCGCCCGACCCGGACCACGCGCCGCCCGCGCTGTCGGCGGAGCAGGCCGAAGTCTCCTCGACCCTGCGCGCGGCGGTGGCGGGGGCGGCGTTCCAGCCCTTCCTGCTCGACGGCGTCACCGGCTCGGGCAAGACCGAAACCTATTTCGAGGCGGTGGCCGAGGCGATCGACGCGGGCCGCCAGACGCTGGTCCTGCTGCCCGAGATCGCGCTGACCGAACCCTTCCTCAAGCGGTTCCACGCCCGCTTCGGGTGCGAGCCGGTCGCGTGGCATTCGGGCCTTCGCCAGTCGCAGCGCCGCCGCGCGTGGCGCGCGATCGCCAGCGGCGATGCCAAGGTCGTCGTCGGCGCGCGTTCCGCGCTGTTCCTGCCCTATCCGAAGCTCGGCCTGATCGTCGTCGACGAGGCGCACGAGACGAGCTTCAAGCAGGAGGACGGCGTCCATTATCACGCGCGCGACGTCGCGGTGATGCGGGGGATGTTCGAGGGGTGCCCGGTCGTGCTCGCCACCGCCACGCCGGCGATCGAGACGCGGCACCAGGTCGCGCTCGGCCGCTATGCCGAGCTGAAGCTCCCCGGCCGCTACGGCGCGGCGCAGATGCCGGCGATCGAGGCGATCGACCTCTTGCGCGACCCGCCGCCGCGCGGGCGCTGGATCGCGCCGACGCTGACCCGCGCGATCGACGCGACGCTGGAGCGCGGCGAGCAGGCGCTGCTCTTCCTCAACCGCCGCGGCTATGCGCCGCTGACGCTGTGCCGGACCTGCGGGCATCGCTTCCAGTGCCCCAATTGCACCGCGTGGATGGTCGAGCACCGGCTGATCCGGCGGCTTGCCTGTCACCATTGCGGCCATGTTATGCCCACCCCGCGCGCCTGTCCGGAGTGCAAGGAGGAGGAAAGCCTCGTCGCCTGCGGCCCCGGCGTCGAGCGGATTGCTGACGAGGCCGCCGCGCTCTGGCCCGACGCGCGGATCGCCATCGTCACCAGCGACACGATCTGGTCCCCCGCCAAGGCCGCCGAGTTCGTGGTGCGGATGGAGCATCGCGAGATCGACATCGTCGTCGGCACGCAGCTCATCACCAAGGGCTATCATTTCCCCGACCTGACGCTGGTGGGCGTGATCGACGCCGACCTGGGCCTTTCCGGCGGCGACTTGCGCGCGGCGGAGCGCAGCTTCCAGCAGATCATGCAGGTGGCGGGCCGCGCGGGGCGCGGGGACAAGCCGGGGCACGTCTACATCCAGACGCACGCCCCCGCCGCGCCGGTGATGCAGGCACTGGTCAGCGGCGATGCCGAAAGTTTCTATGCGGCCGAGACAGAGGCGAGGCAGGATGCCGACGCGCCCCCCTTCGGCCGGTTCGCGGCGATCATCGTGTCGAGCGAGGACAAGGAAGCCGCACACGACGCCGCCCGCGCGATCGGGCGGGCGGCACCGCGGGTCGAGGGGATGGACGTGTTCGGCCCCGCCCCCGCGCCGCTCGCGATGCTGCGCGGCCGGCACCGCTTCCGCCTGCTCGTCCACGCGCGCCGCGTGTTTCCGGTGCAGGAGGCGATCCGCGACTGGCTGGGCGGCGTCGACTGGCCCGCCAAGGTGCGCGTCGCGGTCGATGTGGATCCCTACAGCTTCGTTTGAGCTTGAACCCGGCGGCGCGCTGGCGGATTGAGGCCGCGCCAAACGACGGAGCATCGCCTTGACGCGCCTTTTCCTCTTCCTCGCGATGCTGCTGCTGGGCAGCGCGCCCGCGCGCGCCGACGACATCTCGGCCGCGGCGCGTGGGGTGGTGCGGATCGTCACCGTGGCGATGGACGGCGAGGAGGTGGTGGGCTTCGGCCATGGCTCCGGCTTCGCCGTCGCGCCCAACCGCGTCGTCACCAATGCGCATGTGGTCGAGCTCGCCGCGCAATATCCCGACAACGTCGTCATCGGCGTGGTGCCGAGCGAGGGCGAGCGATCGGTGCAGGGCCGGCTGATCGCGGTCGATCCGGCCCGCGACCTTGCGCTCATCGAATTCGGCGAGGTGCGGCTGCCGCCGCTCGCGCTCTATTCCGGCCCGGTCGAGGATGGCGAGGCGCTGGTCTCGCTCGGCTATCCGGGCAATGTCGACCTCGCTGTCGCGCGATCGGCCGCCGACTTCATCCGCCCGCTGACCCCGGTGCGAACGCAGGGCAATTACGCCGGGCTTAGGACGCTGAGCGGAACGCAGGTGCTGCTCCACACCGCCGGGATCGCGCGCGGCAATTCGGGTGGGCCGCTGCTCGACCGTTGCGGGCGCGTCATCGGCGTCAATTCGGCGATCACCCGCGCCGACGACGGCGATGCGGGCTTCGGCTTCGCGATCGCCGATGCCGAACTGCTCGCCTTCCTGCGCGAGGCGGGACAGGCGGTGACGAGCGTCGGCACCCCCTGCACCAGCATCGAGGCGCAATTGGCGAGCGAGCGCGACGCCGACGCACGCACCGCCGCCGCCGATGCCGCCGCCGCGCGCGATGCGGCGGAGAAGGCGGCAGCCGCCCGCGCGCAGGCGATCGAGGACGCACGCGACGCGAACGAGCGGACGCGCGAGAACTTCCTTGGCATCGCCGCGCTGCTGCTGGTCGTCGGCGCGCTCGCCGTGGGCGGCGCGGGCCTCCTCTATCAGCGCGGCAAGCAGCGCGAGGCGATGTGGGCGGGCGGCGGCGGCGCGGCGCTGATGCTGGCGGCGGTCCTCGTCTTCCTGCTCCGCCCCGCCTTCGATCCCGAACGGGCCGAGGCGCGGGCAAGGAGCGCCGCTCCCGTCGCCTCGCCGACGACCGCGGGCGTCGATCCGCGCGCTGCGATCGGAAAGCTCGTCTGCACCATCGATCCGGCGCGCAGCCGCGTTACCGTGTCGGCGACCGACGACGTGGCGCTCGACTGGGGCCGCGACGGCTGCGTCAATGGGCGGACGCAATATGCCGAGGCGGGCAAGCGCTGGGCGCGCATCCTCGTCCCCGATGCCGAACAGACCGTCTCGCTGCTCGAGTTCGATCCGGCGACGCGCACCTATGCCAACACGCGCTACCTGCTGTCGGCGGCGCAGATGGACCAGGCGCGCGCACTCCGCAAGGAAGTGCAGCTCAAGCAATGCAGCGCCGACCAGGCCGCGCGCGCGGCGCTTGCCGGCCAGCAATCGGCGATCCGCGCCGCGCTTCCCTCCCTGCCCAACGAGCGCCTCGTCTACCGCTGCAAGCCCGCGGTCTAGGACGGGTCCACGACCCCCTCGCGCCGCCGCAGCGTCCGCTTGCGATCGAGGCCATAGGCGTACCCCCCCATCGTCCCGTCGCTGCGCGTCACGCGGTGACAGGGGATGACGACGGCGACGTTGTTCGCCCCGCACGCCGATCCCGCCGCTCGCAAGGCACCGGGCCGGCCGACTTCGGCCGCGAGTTCCGCATAGCTCATCGTGCCGCCCGCCGGGATGCGGCGGAGCGCCTGCCACACCGCCTCCTGAAACGCCGTCCCCGCCACGTCGAGCGGCAGGTCGGGATCGCGGCCGGGCGTTTCCACTTCCGCCACCACACGGGCGGCGAGCGCAGCAAGTTCGTCGCCGCCGGGTTCGATCGCGGCGCGGGGGAAGCGGGCGGCGAGCGCGCCCTCATCCTCGTCGAACGACACGCGGCACAGGCCCTTGTCCGTTGCGGCGACCAGCATCGGGCCGAGCGACGTGGGCGCGATCGTCCAGCGGATCACCGCCCCCTCACCCCCGCGCGCCCAGACGCTGGGGGCCATGCCGAGCCGGCCGGCGTTTTCCTCGTAAAAGCGCGAGGGGCCGGAATAGCCCGCCTTGTAGATCGCCTCGGTCACCTGTCCCTCCTCGCTCAATGCCGTCGCCGCCCGGCCCGCGCGAAGGCCCCGGATATAGGCCGCGGGCGTCACGCCCAGCGCGCGCCTGAACAGCCGGTGGAAATGATGCGGCGCGTAGCCCGCCGCGGCCGCCAGTTCGTCCAGCTTCGGCGGTGCCTCCGCCGCGTCGATCAGCGCCAGTGCCTTCGCCACCCCCTCGCGATCGCGCGCCGCCTCGTCCGGGCGACAGCGGAGGCACGCGCGATAGCCCTCGGCGCGCGCCGCATCGCCGTCGGCGAGGAAGCGGACATGCTCGCGTTTCGGCCGGCGGGCGGGGCAGGAGGGGCGGCAATAGATGCGCGTCGTCGTCACCGCGACGACGAAGCGGTCGTCGGCGCCGCGATCGCGCCGCTCGAAGGCATCCCAGGCCGCCTGCTCGTCGATTTCCATGGGCCAGTGATAGCGGGCCGCAGCGATCCCCGCATCCCGCCGCTTGCGGTCAAACCGTCGCCGCGCCTAGGCTCCCCGCAAAATGGGGGAGTTCCAGATGCGTCACCTGTTCCTTGCCGCCGCGGCCGTGCTGTCGATCGCCGCGCCGGTCGCCGCCGCAGAACCCGACTATGCCGCCGCGGTCCGCGCCGATTACAAGGCGGAGCTGGCGGCAATGTTCGACTGGTTCCACCGCAACCCCGAGCTTTCGTTCAAAGAAACCAAGACCGCCGCGCGCATGGCCGCGGAACTTCGCAAGGTGCCGGGGATGCAGGTGACCGAGAATGTCGGCGGCACCGGCGTCGTCGGCGTGCTGAAGAACGGCGACGGCCCCGTTATCCTCGTCCGCGCCGACATGGACGGCCTGCCGGTCGAGGAGAAATCGGGCCTGCCCAACGCCTCGAAGGTGCGGCAGGTCGGGGTGGACGGGATCGAGGCGCCGGTGATGCACGCCTGCGGCCATGACACGCACATCACGTCGATGGTCGGCACCGCCCGCCGCATGGCCGCGCTCAAGGACCGGTGGAAGGGCACCGTCGTCTTCATCGTCCAGCCCGCCGAGGAACGCGTCGGCGGCGCGGCGGCGATGGTGAAGGACGGGCTCTACAAGCGGTTTCCCAAGCCCGAGGCGGCGCTCGCCTTCCACGTCTCGTCCGAGCTTGCGGCGGGGAAAGTGTCGGCGGCGGAGGGGATCCAGTATTCCTCGTCCGATTCGGTCGACATCACCGTTCCCGGCATCGGCGCGCACGGCGCCAGCCCGCACATGGGCAAGGACCCGGTCTACATGGCCTCGCAGCTCGTCATCGCGCTGCAGGGCCTCATCAGCCGCGAGCAGCAACCGCTGAAGCCCGGCGTCATCACCGTCGGCTCGTTCCATTCGGGGCTGAAGCACAACATCATCTCCGACGAGGCGAAGCTCCAAGTCACGGTGCGCGCCAATGACGAGGAGGAGCGCGCACGCCTGATCGCCGGCATCCGGCGGGTGGCGAAGGGGATCGGCGAACTCAATGGGATGCCCGCCGACAAGATGCCGGTGGTGACAGTGGTTGAGGGCACGCCGACGACGATCAACGACGGCGCGCTCGCCCGGCGGCTGAACGGGGTGATGGTGCAGACGCTAGGCGCGGCCAATGTGGTGCCGTTCGAGCAGAAGGGCATGGGGGCGGAGGACTTCGCCTATCTGATCCAGCCGGATACCGGCGTGAAGGGCTATTATTTCGCGGTCGGCGGCACGCCGCAGGCGGCGATCGACGCGGCGGCCAAGGGCGGCCCGCCGGTCCCCTCGCACCACTCTCCGCTGTTCAAGATCGCGCCCGAACCCGCGATCGTCACCGGCACGATCGCGATGACCGCCGCGCTCCTCGACCTGATGAAGCCGGGCGCGGGCGGGAGTGCGGGCTCGTGAAGCGGCTGGTCCTGATCGCCCTCGCGCTCGCCGGTTGCGGGGGTGGGAGCACGAAGGAAAGCGCGGCCAAGACCGGCGAGATCGACGTGACCAACGCCAGCGTGGCGGAGGTTCAGGCGCAGACCAAGGCGGCGGGCGCGGCGATGCGCTTCGACCCCGGCCAGTGGCGCACGACGATCGAGGTGCTGGAGGCCGACATCCCCGGCCTGCCGCCCGAGATGGCCGGCGAGATGAAGCGCCGGATGCTCCAGAAATCGACCGTGTCGAGCTGCATGACCCCGGAGCAGGCGGCGAATCCCAACGAGGACCTGTTCGCCGGCAAGTCGGGCAATTGCCGCTTCGACCGCTTCACGATGAAGGATGGCAAAGTCGATGCCGCGATGACGTGTGCGGGCGACGGGAGCGGTGCCGGCGCGGCGAAGATCGCGATGACGGGCACGTTCGACAAGCGCCGCTTCGAGTTGGAGAACCGCATCGAGGCGGCGGGGCCGGGGGCCACGCAGGCGATGAAGATGCGGTCGAGGGTGACGGGCGAGCGGACGGGGGATTGTGCCTAGGGGGCGGCCTATCAATGTCCGTTTTGGGCAGGAAAGCGGACGTCACCGCTAACCGGTCGATGCGTCTGCCTAAACGCGCCACTCCCCACGGGTGATACCGTCTTCGTTTACCGCGATAACACGGTCTGCGGTTGGGTACCGCGCAAGCGCCAACTTGGCGAGACCCTCAACCAAATCCCATGGCGCGTTTATATTGATTATGTCCCGCCTGTTGAGGTCCGGTGGACTGGCCCCTTCGCCGAAAACAATGATCGAATAGGTCGTCATTCGGACAGCTTAAGGTATCTCGGAGATGTATGCTATTGGGCGAAAGCCGCAGTTCGTCGAAGCATGCTAGCCGCCGCTCGCAGCTGCCACGATGACAAGGCAGAAGGCTCCGACGGCTACAAGTAGACTTTCAAAGGCGAGTGCGAGCTTGGTGTCTCTGAAAGCGCTACAAAACGCGACCCAAAGTGCGGCAGCGGTCACGACGGCAGGAACAACGAGGAAGGCAAAGGCCACCGAGTTGGTCGACGAGCTGACGGGTAGGTTCAGGAACACGATTAGGACAAATAGCAGCGCCCAAGCCGCAGCAGCCCCGGCTCCGATTGTCCTAATTGCGATGCTCACGGCGCACTAATGACATGGCGCGAGCAAGCTCCGCAATTGGGCGAAAGCGGAATGGCCGCTTCGCGCTCGGCAGCCACCCCAGCCTCGACAAACGCCCCGTTTTCCGCTGATCTCCCGGCCCATGCACCGCCCGCTTCTCGCGCTCGCCCTGGCGCTCGCCGCCGCCGCTCCCGCTGCTTTCGCGCGTCAGGCGCAGCCCTTTGCCGCACCCGCCCCGGCATACAGCTATACGAAAACGATGATCCCGATGCGCGACGGGGCGCGGTTGGAGACCGTCGTCATCCGGCCGCAGGGCAAACAAGGCCCGCTGCCGATCCTGCTCGAGCGCAGTCCCTATGGCATCCCCGACGAGGCGCCGGCGGAGACGCCGCCCGATCAGAGCTTCCTCGCGCGCGACGGCTACATCATGGTCTATCAGAACATGCGCGGGCGGTTCGGCTCCGATAGCAAGTTCACCATGTCGATGGCGATCGCGCCCAAGGGGTCGCGGGCGGTGGACGATGCCACCGACGCCTATGACACGATCGACTGGCTGGTGAAAAACGTCCCCGCCAATAATGGCAAGGTCGGCATGTGGGGCGTGTCCTACCCCGGCTATGCCGCCGCGGTCGCGCTCACCAAGCCGCATCCGGCGCTGAAGGCGGTCAGTCCGCAGGCGGGGTGGAACGACTGGTGGATGAACGACGACCTGCACCGCTTCGGTGCGGCGCGGCTGACCTATGCGACCGACTGGCTGTACCTGCTTCAGCATTCGAAGACGAACGACGACTTCCCCGGTTACGACCAGTTCGACACCTACGACTGGTTCCTGAAACAGGGGACGCTCGGCGATATCGAGAAGCGCTGGTTCAAGGGCGTGTCGCCGATCATGACCGCGATGGTGGAGCGGCCCGATTACGACGCCGGGTGGCAGGCGCAGCGATGGACCGACGCACTCGGTCGCGCGGGCGTCGCGACGCTGTCGGTCGCGGGCTTCTGGGATCAGGAGGACCCGTACGGGCCGTGGCGCATCTATAAGAAGCTGGAGCGCGACGACCCGAACAGGCTCAATACCATCGTCGCCGGCCCGTGGAACCACGGCAGCTGGCGTGGCCCCGGCGACAAGGTGGGACCGATCCCGATCGGCACTGAAAGCGGCACCGCGTTTCGCCGCGATGTGGAGGCGCCGTTCTTTGCCTATTGGCTGCATGGCAAGGGCACGCGTCCGACCTATGAGGCGCGGATGTTCCAGTCGGGCAGTTGGCAGTGGCGCGACTATCCGCAATGGCCGCCCGCCGCCGCCAAGCCGACCAGCCTCTATCTGCGCGCCGACGGCACGGTCAGCTTCGATGCGCCAGCGGCGGGCGAGGCGTGCCGCGATTACGTGTCCGACCCCGCCGCGCCGGTCCCCTATCGCCGCCGACCGATCTCTTCGACCTGGGGTTCGCGCGACTGGCCGTGGTGGGAGGCGGACGACCAACGGTTCCTCGGCGGGCGGCCCGACGTGCTGAGCTATGTCAGCGCGCCGCTGGAGGCGGACCTCACCGTCACGGGGTCGCTCAAGGCGATGCTGATGGCCTCGACCAGCGGCACCGACAGCGATTTCGTGGTGAAGCTGATCGACGTGCTACCCGACGACACCGAGAAGCTGCCGCGGCCGATGAAGCCGGGCGACTATGCCAAGTCCCTGAACGGCTATCAGCTGCCCATCGCGATGGAGGTGCGGCGCGGGCGCTGGCTCGGCGGCTATGAAAAGGCCAAGCCGCTGGTGCCCGGTCAGGTGCGAAGCTGGGACGTGGACCTGCGCGAGCACGACCATGTGTTCAAAAAGGGCCACCGCATCATGATCCAGGTCCAGTCGAGCTGGTTCCCGGTCATCGACCGCAACCCCCAAACCTTCGTCCCCAACATCGCCAAGGCCGCGCCGGGCGACTTCAAGCGTGCGACGCAGCGGGTGTGCGCGGGCTCCCGGATCGTGCTGCCGGTGATGCGTTAAGCCGGGTTGCGCCGACGCGGCCCCGTCATGCTATTACACCGACAAATAAAGGATCGGGAGGATGGCGATGACGGGACCGGAACTGAGCCGCCGCGGCGTCATGGCACTGGGCGCGGCGGGCGTGGCGGCGGCCCCGCTGCGCGCGCAGATGGCGCCGGCACCGGTTCTCGCGCCGTGCCCGCCGATGGGCTGGAACAGCTGGAACAGCTTCGCCACCACGATCACCGAGGCACAGGCGCGCGAGACCGCGGCGATCATGGCAAAGCGGCTGCTGCCCTTCGGCTACGACATCTTCACCGTCGACATCCAGTGGTACGAGCCCGAGGCGTCGAGCTACGCCTATAACAAGACGCCCGTGCCGACGATGGACGGGCATGGCCGGCTGCTCCCCGCGCCCAATCGCTTCCCGTCGAGCGCCGGCGGCAAGGGCTTCGCGCCGCTGGCGACCGAGGTGCACCGGCTGGGGATGAAGTTCGGCATCCACCTGATGCGCGGCATCCCGCGTCTGGCGGTGGAGCGCAATCTGCCCATCCTCGGCACCAATGTTCGGGCGCGGGACATCGCCGATACGAGCAGCACCTGCCCCTGGAACCCGGACATGTATGGCGTCGACATGAAGCGGCCGGGCGCGCAGGCCTATTACGACAGCGTCTTCGCGCTCTATGTCGGCTGGGGCGTCGATTTCGTCAAGATGGACGACATGAGCCGGCCCTATGACGCGCACGCGGCGGAGATCGAGGCGGCGCATCTGGCGATCCGGCGCGCCGGGCGGCCGATGATGCTGAGCCTGTCGCCGGGCGAGACGCCCGTCGCGCGCGCCGACCACGTGCGTCGTTTCGCGCAGATGTGGCGCATCTCCGACGATTTCTGGGACGAGTGGCCGCTGCTGGAGGCGCAGTTCACCCGGCTGGAGAACTGGAACGACGCCCGCCGGCCGGGCGGCTGGCCCGATGCCGACATGCTGCCGCTCGGCCGCCTTGCGCTCGGCCAGCGCGATACCAAGTTCACGCCTGACGAGCAGCGGACGGTGATGACGCTGTGGTCGATCGCCCGCTCGCCGCTCATCGTGGGCGGCGACCTGCGCCACCTCGATGGCCCCACGCTCGCGCTGCTGACCAATCGCGAAGTGCTGGCGGTCAACCAGGCCTCGACCGGCAACCGCCCGCATTTCGTCGAGGACGGGACGCGCATCTGGTCTGCTCGGCCAGAGGCGGGGGGCGGACGCTACGTCGCGCTGTTCAACACCACCGACAGGCCGAAGGAGGTCGGCATCGCGCTCGACCTGCTCGGCCTGCCGCCGCGCGTATCGGTGCGCGACCTGTGGACGGGCAAGGACGCAGGACGTGCCGAGCGCCGGATCACGCGGACCGTCGCGCCGCACGGCGCCGAACTGTTGCTGTTGGGCTAGGGCGAAGCGTCACCCCGGACTTGTTCCAGGGTCCACGGTGCGGCGATCACTGCCGCTCGAGGCTTTATCGACAGCGTCCGCGGCAGGGTGGACCCCGGAACAAGTCCGGGGTGACAAGAAACGCCTGCAAGCAACCGCCGGTGCGACGATCGAAGCGCAATCTGACCTGAGCGGGAAAAGCCCCCGATCAGATCGCACCCTCGGGGTCTGCATCTGATCGGGACTTGGTGCGGTCGAGAAGACTCGAACTTCCACGGGCTTTCGCCCACAACGACCTCAACGTTGCGCGTCTACCAGTTCCGCCACGACCGCACATGTCATACCGCCAAGAGGACCCGGCGGCCGGTAGGCGGGTGCCCCTAGCAGCGTCCCCGGACCCTTGCAACACGCTTTCTTCTCGATTTGCCCGTCGCGGCGCCGCGGCCTAGAGCCGGCGGCGATGCAGCCAGCCCGATCCCCCCTGTCGCAAGAGGCCCGCCGCATCCTTGCGCTTGCCTGGCCGGTGATGCTCACCAGCCTCAACTGGACGATCCTGCACCTGACCGACGTGATCGTCGTCGGGCTGACGGGCACGCACGAGGTGGCGGCGCTGGGGGCGAGCCGGGCGCTGACGTACATCGGCATCGTCGTTGTGCTCGGTTGGCTGTCGGGGGTCATCGTCATGGTCTCGCGTGCCGACGGGGCGGGGGACCTGCGCGAGACCGGCCGCGTGCTGCACGAGGGGCTGGTGCTCGGCCTGATGCTCGGGGTCGCGAGCGGCGGCATCCTGTTCGCCTTCGCCGAGCCGCTGCTGCGCTTCGTCGGCGTCGCGCCCGATCTGGCGCCCGCGGCGGCGGCGGTGGTGCGGGTGATGGCCTGCGCCTATCCGTTCCAGCTCCTGTCGATCGCCGCGAGCTTCTTTCTGGAGGGCGTCAGCCGGCCGCGGCGGGTGATGGTCGTGCAGCTTTCGGTGCTGCCGCTCAACGGCGTGCTCGCCTGGGTGCTGGCGACGGGGCAGTTCGGGCTGCCGGCGTTCGGCGCGGTGGGCGCCGCGTCGGCGACGGCGATCGCCTCGGCCTTCGGTGCGGCAGCAATGCTCTATGCCGCTTGGACGCTGCCGCGCGCGGCCGAGCGGGGGGTGCGGACGCTCACCGATTTCCGCTGGGCGGGCGTCACCGCGCTCCTGTCGTTCGGGGCGGTGCCGGCGCTTGCCTCCGGCCTCGAACTCGCCGGCTTCTCGATCCTGATCGCGCTGTCGACGCAATTGGGAGAGGCGACCGCGCATGCGTTCCAGATCGTCTTTTCGGTGCACAACGTCACCTTCGGCTTTGCGCTCGGCCTTGGCTCGGCGGCGGGGGTGCGCGTCGGCAATGCGGTGGGGGAAGGGCGCGCGGACGAGGCATGGCGCCGCGCCGCGATCGCCGCGGGGCTGGCCGCGCTCGGCACCGGGTTGATGGCGCTCGTGATCCTGATCGGCATCGGCCCGATCGTGTCGGTCTTCCCCTCCGCCCCCGCGGTCCACGCGATCGCCGCCATGATGCTGCTGCGCTGGGCGCCGTTCATCCTGTTCGACGGGCTTCAGGTCGTCTTCGTCTATGCGCTGCGCTCGCTCGGCGATCAGGTGGCGGCGGGGCTCAACGGGATCGCGGCGTTCTTCGTCGTGACCGGCGGGCTCGGCTGGTGGCTGGTGCATGTGGGGGCAGGGCCGGCGGGACTGGTCTGGGCATCGGGCGCGGGGATGGTCGCGGCGGCACTGTTCAATGGCGTGCGGCTGTGGTGGGTCAGCGGGCGAGCAGATGGGCGACTGCGCACCGTTGCCTGACCCGCCGAGTTCCTGACCCCTTGTGGCGATAAGTCCCGCCACTTACCTGCCGAGCGACAACGAAAAGGGGCGGCCGACGTGCAACCGATCCTGACGCTTTCGGGCGTCACCAAGACCTATGCCAGCGGGCATCAGGCGCTGAAGTCGGTCGACCTGTCGATCAACAAGGGCGAGATCTTCGCGCTGCTCGGCCCGAATGGTGCTGGCAAGACGACGATGATCGGCATCGTCTGCGGCCTGGTCGTGCCGTCCTCGGGCACCATCACCTTCGACGGGCATGACGTGGCGCGCGATTTCCGCGAGGCGCGGCGGCGGATCGGGCTGGTGCCGCAGGAACTGTCGACCGACATGTTCGAGAAGGTGATCTCGACCGTCCGCTTCTCGCGCGGGCTGTTCGGCCGCCGCCGCGACGACGCGCTCGTCGAGCAGGTGCTCAAGGACCTGTCGCTCTGGGACAAGCGCGACGCCAAGATCATGGAACTGTCGGGCGGCATGAAGCGCCGCGTCCTGATCGCCAAGGCGCTGGCGCACGAACCCGACCTGCTCTTCCTCGACGAGCCCACCGCGGGGGTTGACGTGGAACTGCGCCGCGACATGTGGAAGCTCGTCCATCGCCTGCGCGAGGCGGGCACGACGATCATCCTGACGACGCACTATATCGAGGAGGCCGAGGAGATGGCCGACCGTGTCGGCGTCATCAACCGCGGCGAATTGCTGCTGGTCGAGGAAAAGACCGCGCTGATGAAGAAGCTCGGCAAGCGCGAGATGGACATTTCGCTGGTCGAGCCGATGACGAGCGTGCCGCCCGAACTCGCCGAATGGGATCTGTCCCTCGCCGACGAGGGGCACAAATTGCGCTATGTCTTCGACGCGCAGGCGGAGCGGACGGGCATCCCGTCGCTGCTGCGCAAGGTTTCGGAGCTCGGCATCCAGTTCAAGGACCTCGACACCTCGAAATCGAGCCTTGAGGATATTTTCGTCGACCTCGTCCACCGGCCGGAGCAGGCAGCATGAATCTTCCCGGCGTCTGGGCGATCTACCGCTTCGAGATGACGCGCTTCGGGCGCACCTTCTGGGGGAGCATCGTCACCCCGGTCATCACGACCGCCCTCTATTTCATCGTCTTCGGCGGCGCGATCGGCAGCCGTATCCAGGAGGTGGACGGCGTGCCCTATGGCGCGTTCATCGTCCCCGGCCTCGTCATGCTGAGCCTGCTGACGCAAAGCCTGATGAACGCGTCGTTCGGGATCTACATGCCGCGCTTTGCCGGCACGATCTACGAGGTGCTGTCCGCGCCTGTCGCGGCCTCCGAGCTGATCCTCGGCTATGTCGGCGCGGCGGCGACCAAGTCGATGCTGATCGGCGCGATCATTCTCGGCACCTCCGCCTTTTTCGTCGATCTGCGCATCGAGCATCCGGTAATGATGATCGCGTTCCTGATCCTCACCTCGGTCGCGTTCAGCCTGTTCGGGTTCATCGTCGGGCTGTGGGCCAAGGGTTTCGAGCAATTGAGCCTCGTCCCCTCGCTGATCGTCACGCCGCTCACCTTTCTGGG
>CAJYLT010000070.1 GCA_913775795.1 uncultured Sphingomonas sp.
TCCTCGCGCCGGGCGTTCATCGGCCCGACGCGCGCGAATCAGCGCGTTTGGTACGAGGAGAGTTTTATGAAGCTCATCGCAATGACCGCGGCGCTGGCGATCGCCACCGCCGCTTATGCGCAGGAAAACCCGCAGACGGCGCAGCCCGGCATGACCCAGCCGGGCACGACGCAGCCCGACGCGAACACCCCGCCGAGCGACCCGAACGCCCCCGCCGCGACCGCGCCGGCGACCGACCAGCCGATGCAGGATCCCAACGCACAGCCGATGCAGGATCCCAACGCGCAGCCGATGCAGCAGCAGGCGCCGATGGCCGGCCAGCCGATGCAGCAGGCTCCGATGGCGGGCCAGCCGATGGGCGCCACCGGCGGCACCGAGACCAAGGGCGGCTACATGCCGTCGACCCCGCCGCTGTCGGGCCCCGTCCAGCCGGGCGCGACCGTCCGCGTGCAGCCGTCGATGTCGCCGGCCCAGGCCTTCCCGCCGCCGGCGCCCAAGGCGGAATATCCGATCTGCAAGAAGGGTCAGACCGACGGCTGCCGCCAGCGCGGCGGCTGATCGATCCCGATCTGCTGACGATGGGGCCCCGGCACTTGCCGGGGCCCTTTTCGTATGCGCGATCTGCGGTTAGCTGAGGATGAAAGTATCTTGGGAGACGATACCATGACCATCCGCTTCGACGGACGCACCGCGATCGTCACTGGTGCCGGCGGCGGGCTCGGCCGCGGCTATGCGCTCGAGCTGGCGCGCCGCGGGGCGAACGTCGTCGTCAACGACCTCGGTGCCGCGCGCGACGGATCCGGTGCATCCGCCGCGGCCGAAGCCGTGGTGGACGAAATCCGCAGCGCCGGCGGCACCGCCGTCGCCGATGGCGGCGACGTCACCGACTTCGACGCGATGACCCGGATGGTCGAGGGTGCGCGCGATCGCTTTGGCAGCGTCGATATCCTCATCAACAATGCCGGCGTCCTGCGCGACAGGAGCTTCGCCAACATGTCGCCCGCCGATTTCGAGTTCGTGCTGCGCGTCCACCTCGTCGGCTCGGCGATCGTGACGAAGGCGGTGTGGGAAACGATGCGCTTCCAGCGGTACGGCCGCATCCTGATGACCGCCTCGTCGAGCGGGCTCTACGGCAATTTCGGGCAGGCGAATTACGGCGCGGCCAAGCTCGGCATCGTCGGCCTTGCCCGCACGCTCCATCTGGAGGGCGCGAAGTACGGCATCCACGTCAACACCATCGCCCCCACCGCCGGCACGCGCATGACAGAGGATATCTTCCCCGCAGAGGCGTTCGCGCGCTTCACGCCAGAGAGCGTCGCCCCCGCTGCGCTGTATCTCGTCAGCGAGGACGCCCCCTCAAACATGATCGTCGGCGCCGGTGCGGGCGTGTTTCAGGCTGCGTACGTCACCCTGACCGAGGGCGTGGCACTGCACGGCGACGACCTCTCGCCGGAGGGAGTGGCGGCGAACTGGGCGGCGATCACCGACCGCTCGCGCGAGCGGGTGCCCCAATCGGGAATGGAGCAGGCCCAAGCAATTCTACGCCTGCTGACGGCTTGATCGCCGCGGGCGACGGGTTAGCCTGTCGCCCATGAAGCGTGCGCTCGTCATCCGGCACACCCCCTATGAGGGGATCGCCGGCTTCCGCCAGCCCGTCGAGGATGCGGGCTATGTCATCGACCGCGTCGACGTGACCGACCCGTCGTTCGCAAGCACCGACTTCCTCGGCCCCGACCTCGTCGTGCTGATGGGCGGTCCGATGGGCGTATACGAGCGAGAAGCGCATCCCTGGATCGACCGCGAGGTGAAGGCGCTGGCCGGGCGGCTCGACCGATACCTGCCCGTGCTCGGCGTTTGCCTCGGCGCGCAGATGATCGCCGCCGCGCTCGGCTCGCGCGTCTATCCGGGGCCGGTCAAGGAAGTCGGCTTCGCACCGATCGCGATCAATCCGGCTGGGCAACGCTCGCCCGTCCGTCACCTTGCCGATGTGCCCGTCCTCCACTGGCACGGCGACACGTTCGATCTGCCGACCGGCGTCGAGCTGCTCGCCTCCAGCGAACATTACGCGCATCAGGCCTATCGCCGCGGCGCCGAGTTGCTCGCGCTCCAGTGCCATCCCGAGATGGGCGAGGATGCCCGGTTCGAGGAATGGCTGGAGGACGAAGCCTATCTGGCGCTGGCCGGCACGCACCCGGCGGCGATGCGCGAGGCGCACGACGCGCACGGTCCGCGCGCGGTGGCGGCGGGCCGGGCGGTCGTCGGCGAATGGCTGGCGGGACTTTAGGCCGCTTATTCGTTTCTGAAGACGAAATTGAAGTTCTGGGCATTCGCCGCACAGGCGACTGCCTGCCCCGGCCGATAGCTCGGCGCATAGCGCGTCGCGGCGATCATCCGCTTGGCCGCATCGCCGAACAGGAACGGCGGATAGGACAAGAGCGTGCGCTGTCCGGCCGTCCGCCCGTCGGCGGCGATATCGAACTCGATCCGCGTCCAGCCGCTGAACCCGGCCTGGATCAACTCGGACGGATAATAGGTCGGCGACGCACCGCTTCGACGCATTTCGGGCTTCGGCCCGACCAGCGCGCATTGCTGCTCGTCGAGCCCGGTGCGCGCGAACGCCTTTTGCGCGGCATCGTAATCACCCCGCGCCGCCGCGGCATTGGCCAGGTCGAGCAGCGCGCGCGCCCTGATCGGATGACCCTCGGGAAGCGCCTTCGTGTCGGCCACGGCCGCGAACATCGCGTCGATGGCGGGATCGGCACCCTGCTTTCCGGCCAGCTTCCGGCGGAGTTCGGCGGCGCGCAGTTGCACGGTTGCGCGGCTCAGCGGGTCGGCGGCGACGCCCGGATCGGCCGACAGCCGCTCCAGCGCGCCGACCTGCGTGATGCTGGCGCTGCGGTCGGGCCAGCGCACCGATTCCGCGCGCAACATCCCGGCATAGGTTCGCAGCGCTTGCGGCGCGGACAGGCTGGCGGCGAGTGCGAGCGCCCGGTCGGCCGACGCCTCGCGCTCGCCGTCGCCGATCAACGGCGACCTTGCGAGGACGATCGCGGCACGCAGCGCCGCGGGATCGTTCGCGGTCACCGCCTGGCGCAGGCGCGGCAGACCGGCGGCCGTCGTCTCGGCAGGAAAGCCCTCCACGCCCTTCGTCTCGAACCAGGCATCGGCTGCAAGCGCGAGCGGCTGGGTGAGGTCGACCGCCTCGCCGCCGCGCGAGCAGCGGACCTCGACGCGGGTCAGCGCGCGGTAGAAGGCCGGGATCTTCGCCGCATCCTCCGGCGCCCAAGACCATTCGCGCACCGCGCGGGCATAGGCTAGCGCAACCTCTCGATTGCCCTGGACGAAGATCGGCTGGGCGCTCACGACCGCGCCGCCATCGTTCAACGAGAATTCGACCACCGCATAGCTGTCGGGCGTCAGGCCCGGCACCGTCCCACAGGTCGGCGCCTCGATCGAGCGGGCGCTGGCGAAGGGGGTGTCGCTGATCCGCCCGGCACCGGTGTAGATGAGATATTCGCGCGCGGCGTCCATCTGCTTCTGCATCAGCGCGACCTGCGCCAGGTCGTAGCGGGCGGCGATGTCCGTCAGGCTCGACTTCAGCGTCAAGCCGCCATTATTGGCAAGCGCCTTGCGAAGCAGCGTGCCCCCCTCGGCCACCCGCCCCGCCGCGACATAGGCGCGGCCAGCGAACGTCTGCGCGTTGGCAAGGTCGGCTTTGGATGCATCGGCGGGCAGCATCGCCAGCGCCTCGTCCGCATCGCGGATCGCGGCACCGTCGCCGTCGAACCGCCGCAGCCGGGACCGCATCTGGAGCGCCACGATCCGCTCCTTCCCCTCCGACAGCGCCAGCGCTTTCTCGACATCGCCGAGCGCCTGATCGTAGTTGAGGGCAGCAGTGCCGATCTGCGTGAGCGCGAGATAGGCGTCGCGTGCCTCCCCGCGAAAGCTGCCGGGCATCCCCTCCAGCACGCCGACCCCGGCGCGCAGCGATCGCTCGGCCTCCTCCCCGCGATCCAGCGCGCGCAGGCACTGGCCCCGGCGAACGGCGATCGCGGCGGCAACGGTCCTGTTCCGCCCCGCCGGCCCGGCCGCGATGCGGTCGAACGCGGCGATCGCCTCCTCGCACCGGCCCGCTTCCGCCGCCTTGGTCGCCGCATCGAAGGCAGCCTGCGCCGATTGCGGGGCGCCGGCCCCCTCGCCCGCAACGACCATTGCCGCGCCGACGATCACCACGCTAAACATCGTACGAACTCCCCCACGCCTCTCCCGCGGGCAAGAAACCAAAGCGTCATGCGAATGTCCATGCTTTCCCGCCGGTTGGCCCCGCTTTTCGCCGCATCGCTGGCAACCGCGCCGGTGGCCGCCGCTGGGCCGCTGCCGCCGGACAGCATCCTCCTCCTCGTCGCATCCTGGTGCGTGCCGTGCCATGGCGAGGTCGCGCGACTGGATGAACTACAGGCGGCGGCGGGGCATGTCTTCATCCGGGTCGTTCCCTATGACGGGCGTCCCGCCACCAAGCAGATGCTGGCGCGGGTCGATCCGGCGCGTGTTACGACGTCGAGCGCGATCGTCGCGGCGCTGGCGAGCCGTACGCCGGCGCTACCCTATAGCGTGATGACCGATGTCGGCGGCCGCATCTGCGCCGATCATGCCCACGCGCTGGATGTGGAGGCGGTACGCGACATGCGCCGCCGCTGCGCGCGTTAGCGCCAGCCGTCGAGCACCTGGTCGGGCGGGCGGTGCCCATCGGACCAGACGCGGATATTGGCGATCACCTTCTCGCCCGATGCGACGCGCCCTTCCATCGTCGCCGATCCCATGTGCGGCGTCATGACGACATTGGGCAGCGCCAGCAACCGCGGGTCGATCGCCGGCTCGAACTGCCACACGTCGAGGCCGGCGCCCGCCAGCCGGCCGCCCTCCAGCGCCTCGACCAGCGCCTCCTCGTCGACGATCCCGCCGCGCGAGGCGTTGATGAGGTAGACGTGCGGCCCGAGCAACCCGATCCGCCGCCGGTCGATCAGGCCCTCGCTGTCGGCGTTGCGCGGCGTGTGGATCGTCAGGATGTCGATCGCCGCCAGCATCTGATCGAGATCGGCATGCCAGGTCGCGCCGAGTTGCGCTTCGAGTACCGCCGGCAGGCGATTGCGGTTGTGATAGTGGATGGTCAGCCCAAACGCCCGCGCCCGCGCCGCCACCGCCTGGCCGATGCGGCCCATGCCGACGATGCCCAGCGCCTTGCCGCCGATCCGGTGGCCCAGCATCGCGCACGGGCTCCACCCCGTCCACTGACCCGAGCGCACGAGCTTCTCGCCCTCCGCCAGCCGGCGCGGGACCGACAGGATCAGCGCCATCGTCATGTCGGCGGTATCCTCGGTCAGGACGCCTGGCGTGTTGGTGACGACGATGCCCATCGCGCGCGCCGCCTTCAGGTCGATATGGTTCACCCCCGCCCCGTAATTGGCGATCAGGCGCAGTCGCTCGCCGGCGCCCGCAATCAGGTCCGCGTCGACATGATCGGTAACGGTCGGCACCAGCACGTCGCAATCCGCCATCGCGGCGGCGAGTTCGTCGCGGGTAAAGGCGTGGTCGTCCCCGTTCGGGACAAGCTCGAACAGCTCGCCCATCCGCTCGATCACCGGGTCGGGCAGCCGCCGCGTGACGATGACGCGGGGGCGACGGGGGCGCGGCGGGCGAGCGGGATCGGCCATGTCACGCGGCTTGGCGCGGCCCGCCGAGTCCGTCAACGCCATTGATGCGGGGGGCGGCTTCGCGTTAGGGCGGGCCAAAGGGAATGAAGATATGTCGAGCCAGCGCGTACCCCGTCTGACTGCCGGCCTCGCGGCCGTGGCGATCGCCGCCGTCGGCCTGACCGGGCTGGAGGCGCAGACGCGCAAGCCCCCCTATTACGCCTCGATCGCCGCGGCAAAGGCGCGGATGCGCACCGGGCCGGGGCGCAACTATCCGGCAAGCTGGCTCTATGTTCGCCCCGACCTGCCGATCAAGGTCGTCGACATCTATCGCGACTGGCGCAAGGTCGAGGATCCGGGCGGGACCCAGGGGTGGATGCAGGTCGGCCTGCTCAGCGACACGCGCACCGCCTTCGTCCAGAACGGCGTCGCGCCGCTGCGCGACAGCCCCTCCGCCTCGGCCCGCGTGGTCTGGCGCGCGGCGCCCGGCGTCGTCGGCCGCGTCAGCCGCTGCGCGCGCGGCTGGTGCTATATCGACGTGAAGGGTCGCGGCGGCTTCGTCGAGGCGGCGAGCCTGTGGGGCGTCGCCCCGGACGAGGATCTCGACTGAACGCCGTTGCCGCCGAACCGCCCGCCGCCTAAGCGAGGGGCCATGTTCACGCTCGACCATTTCGACCTCGCCGCCTTCGTCGCGGCGACCCTTGCCGAGGATCTGGGGCCGGGCGGCGACGTCACCTCCGCCGCGGTGATCCCGGCCGAGGCGCGCTTCGACGGCGTGATGGACAGCCGCGACGCGATCGTCGTCGCCGGCCTGCCGCTGGCCGAGGCGTTCTTCCGCCACCTCGACCCCGATGTCCGCATCGAGACGCTGGTCGCGGAGGGTGCGGTCGTGCCAGCGGGCACCGACCTGATGCGCCTGTCGGGCAAGGCGCGCGCGCTGCTCACGGCGGAGCGGTCGGCGCTCAACACCGTCCAGCACCTCTCGGGCATCGCAACGATGACGCGGCAATATGTTGATGCGATCGCGGGTACGGGCGCGACGCTGCTCGACACGCGAAAGACGCTGCCGGGGCTTCGCGTGATCGAGAAGTATGCGACACGGATGGGCGGGGCGACCAATCACCGCATGGGCCTGTGGGATGCCGCCATGATAAAGGACAATCACGTGGCCGTGGCGGGATCGGTCGAGGCGGCGACCGCGCGCGCCGTCGCCGCCGGCATCCCGCGCATCATCGTCGAGGTCGACCACCTCGACCAGATCGAGCCGGCGATCCGGGCTGGCGCAACGCACCTCCTCCTTGACAACATGGCCCCGCCGATATTGCGACAGGCGGTGGCGCTCGTCGCCGGCCGCGCCGCGACCGAGGCGTCGGGCGGCGTCCGCCTCGACACCATCCGCGCCATTGCCGAGACGGGCGTCGACTTCATCAGTGTCGGCCGCCTCACCCAGTCGGCCCCCGCGGCCGATATAGGCCTCGACCTCGCGCCAGCCTGAGCTTTCGCGGGGCCGGCCGCGCGGCTATCGTTTCCGAAACGAAGGGGGATTCGGGACCATGCGCCCACAATCGATCATCATGTTCGAACGCCTGTTCCTGGCGTCGATCGTCATCGGCCTCGTCAACTCCGTCCTGGTGTTCGGCAGCCTCAGCACCGGGCAGGCGATCTCGCCCGCCTTCCTCATCGGATCGATCGCGGTGGGCATCGGCCTCAACCTCGCGCTGTGGTGGTTCACCGCGCGCCGGGCGAGCAACGCCGCGCGCATCATCCTGACGATCCTGTTCGTCCTCGGCATCGCCTCGCTCGCCTTTTCCGTCGCGACGGGGTCGTATCCGCCGGGGGTCGCCGGCCTGCTGGGCGCAGTGAACTGGCTGCTCCAGACCGTGTCGATCATCTTCCTCTATCGCCCCGACGCCAGCGCGTGGTTCCGCGACTCGCGCATCGACGATCTGGGCGAGACGTTCGAATGAAGCTGGCGCTCACCCTCGCTGCTGCCGTCGCCGCGCTGCCCGCCGCCGCCTCGGCGCAGGCCTATCGCTGCGCGATCCCGCAATCGCTGCCCGACCCGCGCGTCGAGGGGCCGACCGTGCGCGAGCCGCGCCGCATCCTGCCGATCGGCAGCTACACGCTGGCGATCAGCTGGAGCCCGCAATTCTGCAAGACCGCGGGCGACCGGCCCAATTCGCAGCTTCAGTGCAGCGGCGGCAACGGGTTCGGCTTCACGCTGCACGGCCTGTGGCCCGACGGGCGGGGCAAGGAATGGCCGCAATATTGCCGGCCCGCCCCCGCGCTTTCGCGCAAGGTGATCCGGGCCAACCTGTGTTCGACACCGTCGGTACAGCTGCTCCAGCACGAATATGCCAAGCACGGCACCTGCATGGGCATCGCGCCCGCGGCCTATTTCGGACAGTCGACGCGCCTCTATGGAAAGCTGCGCTATCCCGACATGGATGCGCTCTCGCGCCGCCGCGGCCTGACCGTGGGTCAGTTCGCGCACGCGTTCGCGCGCGCCAATCCGGGCATGACGCCGGCGATGCTGCGCGTGACCGCCGATCGTCAGGGCTGGCTGGACGAGGTGTGGATCTGCCTCGACACGCGGCTGGGCTACACACGGTGCCCGGCGCATCAGGGCGGACGTCGGACCAGCGAGCGCCTGCGCATCTGGCGCGGCCGATAGTTTCGCAAGCGTTTGTTATCGTTCGTTTCCCGCGTTTGTGGGCGGGAACGAGCCGCTTGCGAGATGCGTATCTCCGTTGATCCACATCAACAGGAGAACTTCATGCGCAAGCTTGTTGCCACCACCCTGATCGTCGCCGCGGCCGGCAGCCTCGGCGCGTGCTCGACGCTGCGCGGCGCGGCGATCGGCGGTGCCGGCGGTGCCGGCATCGCGGCCGCCAGTGGCGGCGATGTCGAAAAGGGCGCGGCCGTGGGCGGCGTCGGCGGCGCGGTCATCGGCACCGTCACCGACGATTGAGCCTCCGGCGCGGGGCGAGCAACGATAGCCCGCCCCGCCCCCGATCAATCGCCCGTCAGGATGCGGTCGACCAGCTGCTTCACGCTCGGCACGAACCCGTTCGAGTAGAAGGGATCCTGCTTGAACTTGTACGCCGCGTGGCCGGCGAACATCAGGTTCTGTTCCACCGGCCCGCCATGGGCGATATCCTGCAACGTCTTCTGGATGCAGAAGCTGCGCGGATCGGCGAGGCGCCCGGTCGAGTTGGTCTCGGTATCCGCCCAGCTCGAGAACGCGCACTGCGACAGGCAGCCCATGCAGTCGGCCTGATCCTTGCGGATTTCCTGCTTCTCGAGCGGCGTGACAAACACGAGCGTGTTGTCCGGCGTCTTGAGCGCATCGGTATAGCCGAGCCCGAACCATTCGCGCGCGCGCAGCAGGTCGCCGCGCGTCACCCAGAAGTTCTTGCCCTTCACACCCACGTCGAGCTGGAAGACGTGGTCGCCCGCTTCCTGCGTCGAGAACGGGATCTGCCGCTCCGACCGCGCCTCGAGCGCACGCAGGAACGGGTTGCGCACCGCCGACGAATAGAAGCCGGTGGGCGAGAAGCGGTGGAGCAGGACGTCGCCCGGCTCCAGCTCCATCAGCCGTGCCTTCCACTCCTGCGGGATCGGGCTTTCCTGCGTCAGCAGCGGCCGCGTGCCGAACTGAAATGCGATCGAGCCGAGCTCGGGATTGTCGATCCAGTCGTTCCAGTCGCGCAGGTGCCACACGCCGCCCGCCATCACGATCGGCACCTCGTCCGAAATGCCGCCCTCGCGCATCACGTCGCGCAGCGCCTTGACGCGTGGATAGGGGTCCTGCGGCGCCAGCGGATCCTCGGCATTGGACAGGCCGTTATGCCCGCCCGCCAGCCAAGGATCCTCGTAGACGACCGCCGCCAGCCATTCCGACGCCTTGGAATAAGCCCGCTTCCACAGCGCCCGGAACGCCCGGCCCGAGCTCACGATCGGCAGATAGTTCACGCCGTAGGACGCGGCGATCTCTGAAAGCTTGTAGGGCATGCCCGCGCCGCAGGTGACGCCCGCGACCATGCCGCGCGTCCGCTCCAGCACGCCGTGCAGGATCCGCTGCGCGCCGCCCATTTCCCACAGGACATTGATGTTGATCGCGCCCTTGCCGCCGGCGATCTCGTACGCGCGCTTGACCTGCTGCACCGCGCCCTCGATCGCATAGTCGATCAGCTCCTCGTGCCGCTGGCGGCGCGTCAGGGCATGATAAATCTGGGGAATGATCTTGCCTTCGGCATCGTAGCTGTCGGCATTGACCGCGCTCACGGTACCGATGCCGCCCGCCGCGGCCCAGGCGCCGGCCGACGCGTGGTTGGTGGCGGCGACACCCTTACCCCCCTCGATCAGCGGCCACACTTCCTGGCCGTTGTAGCGAATGGGTGACAGACCCTTGAACAAGCTTTCCTCCGGATAGGATTTGATGCGCCTTGCGCTAGCGTCATTCGGCGATGCGCGCGAGCAATGATTAAGGCTGTAACACACCCGGCCGTCGCATCGCACCTTCATAAAGGCGCGCGTATGCCGCGATCATCGCATCCTCGTCGAACATTGCCGCGGCCCGCGCGCGGTTTGCAGCCCCGACCGAAGCGCGCAGCGCCGGGTCCGCGATCAGCGGCGCCAGCCGGTCCCGAAGCTCCACCTCGCTCCGCCGGTCGGCGAGGAAAGGCAGGTTTTCCGGCGCGACCATCGCCGCGATATCGCCGACCCGCGGCGCGACGACCGGCAGGCCCGCGGCCATCGCCTCCATCACCGAAATCGGCTGCTGCTCGCTGAGGCTGGTCAGCATGAATACGTCGAAATGGCCGATATAGCGGTGCGGATCGGGCAGGAAGCCGGGCAGGTGCACGCGGTCACCCATGAACATCGCCGCCGCCTGGTTCTCGATTCCCTGCCGCTCCGGCCCCTCGCCAACGATGACAAGGCGGACGTTCTGCGGCACGCCGCCGACCGCTCGCACCATCAGCGGCAGGTCCTTGACCGCGCGCAGCCCCGCGAGCGTCCCGACGACCGGCTCCTTCCCCTTCACGAAACCGGGAATCGCCTTCGCATCGGGTCGCCCGGCATAGAGCCGCGTCGGGATGCCGTTCGAGATGCGATGCACCCGCCCCGCCGGCTGCTTCCATGCGGTCAGCGCGATCTGCTCCAGCCGCTCCGATGGCACGACCAGCGCGTGCGCCGCGCCCAGCGCAAGCCGGCGATAATAATTGCGCGTCCGCTTCAGGCCATCCGCCTCGTCGGCGTTGAAGCCATCCTCGTGATGCACGATCGGCGGCGCACCCTTGGCGAACACCCGCGCCGCCATCACCCCGTCGACCGCGCCCCAGTTATAGGTGAGGACCAGATCGAAGCGCCGCATGTAGCGCGCGATCGCCTCGTACCGCGCGACCGACGGCTTGCCGGTCAGCGGCGGCGGGTCCTGCGCGATCTCGTACGCGACGCCTTTCGCGATCGCCGCACGCGCGCCAACCGCGCCCTCGACGCCCGAGACGATCGTATGCCGCGCCCGCTTGCCGAACGCGTTCATCAACCGGACCGCGCGCGCCTCCTTGCCGCCCAGGTCGAAGCTCGAATGAAGGTGGAGGATGTGGACGGTCACACGGCCACGCGCGCCAGCAGCCGGTCGATCGCGGCCTCCACCGCCGGCTCGTCCAGCGTCGGGGCATGGCCGGTGTTCGCCACCGTCACCAATTCGGCGCCCGCGATCCTTGCGGCCATCCGGTCCGCCACATCGGCAGCGAGAATGTCCGACCGGTCGCCGCGCACGATTAGCGTGGGCGTCGCCTCGAGCGCATCGAACGCCCCCCACATGTCGACGCCCGCCTCGTTCCCCGGCACGCGAAACGGCTCGGCGATCTTCATGTCATAGTCGAGGACGATCCGTCCCGCCGACGTCAGCCGGTGCAACCGCTTGGCCATGCCCAGCCAATCCTCGATCCCGTAATCCGGATAGACGTCGCCATTCGCCTCGGCCAGCGCGCGCGCGGCATGCATCCACGTCGGGTATTGCGCGGGCTTGCCGACATAGCCGCGGATACGCGCCAGCCCCGCCGCCTCCAGCTCCGGCCCCACGTCGTTAAGGAGCGCGGCGGCGAGCGGCGGTCGCCCGGTGCCCGCCAAGAGCATCGTCAGGATGCCGCCCAGCGACGTGCCGAACGCGACGATCCGCTCGAGCTTCAGCTCGTCCACCAGCCGCTCCACATCCTGAAGATAGGTGAGCGGCACGTAGCTCATCGGGTCCTTGGCATACCCGCTTTCGCCCCGCCCGCGCAGTTCGATCGCGATTACCCGCCAGTCGGGCGACAGCCGCGCCGCCACCGCCTCGAAATCGCGCGCATTGCGAGTCAGCCCGGGCAGGCACATGATCGGCGGCTTGTCCGCTGGCCCCGGATAGTCGCGATAGTGGAGGCGGACGCCGTCCCCCGACCACCAATAGCCGTCGGAAAAGGCGGTCGGGTTGCGGGTCACGGCCATCGGCACCCATATCGCCGCATGGCCGATTTCCCGCAAGCGTCGATCCTGCCCCGCCCCGAATGCGCCATCGAGGCGCTGGGCGACGCCTTCTACGATCGCGTCGAGCCCGCGCGTTTTCCGCAGTCGATCCTGCGCTGGCGAAACGACCGTGCAGCGGCGGAAGTCGGGCTGGACACGCTCACCGACGACGAATGGCTCGCCCGCTTCGCCCGGTTCAAGCCGCTGCCCGACAGCCTGCCGACCCCGCTGGCGCTACGCTATCACGGTCACCAGTTCCGCCAGTACAATCCGGAGATCGGCGACGGCCGCGGCTTCCTCTTCGCCCAGCTTCGCGATCAGGAAGACCGGTTGATGGACCTCGGCACCAAGGGATCGGGGCGCACGCCGTGGAGCCGCTTCGGCGACGGCCGCCTGACGCTTAAAGGCGCGGTCCGCGAACTGCTCGCGACCGAGATGCTTCAGGCGCTCGGCGTGCCCACCAGCCGCACCTTCTCGATCGTCGAGACGGGCGAGGCGCTGGAGCGAAACGACGAACCCTCCCCCACGCGCGGCGCGGTGCTGACGCGGCTCAGCCACGGGCATATCCGCATCGGCACGTTCCAGCGCCTCGCCTATCTGCGCGACGCCGAGAACATGGCCGCGCTGACCGAATACTGCCTGCGCCATTTCTATGGGGAGGAGGCCGGCCCCGACGCCCCTGCCCGGCTGCTCGGCCATGTCGTCGATCGGGCCTCGACTCTCGCGGCGTCCTATATGGCCGCCGGGTTCGTCCACGGCGTGCTCAACACCGACAACATCAACATCTCGGGCGAAAGCTTCGACTATGGCCCGTGGCGGTTCGCGCCCACCTGGGACCCGGGCTTCACCGCCGCCTATTTTGACCATGCCGGCCTCTACGCCTTCGCCCGTCAGCCCGAAGCGATCCACTGGAACGTCATGCAGCTCGCCGTCTCGCTCCGCGCCATTTCCGACGCCCCGCCGCTGATCGAAGCGCTGGAGCGGTTCCCGGACGTCTATCAGGCGGCAGTCGCACGCGCGATCCTGTGGCGGCTTGGCGTCATCCCGCGCGGCGCGGACGACCAGCCGCTGATTGAGGCGATCGAACGCGGCCTGCGCGAGGAGAGCGTGGGCATCGACGCCTTTTTCCACGACAGCTTCGGCGGGGTCATCCCGCCGGCCTATGGCGACGCGTTCGGAGAAGCCCGGGAACGCCTGTCGAGCTACACCCCGCGCAAGTACCGCGACGATCCGCACTGGGCCGGCCCGCCCCTCTCCATGCTGATCGACGAGGTCGAAACGCTGTGGTCCGCCATCGACCAGCACGACGACTGGCAGCCGCTCTACCACAAGGTCGCCGCCGTCCGCGCGATGGGACAGGCGCTCGCCTGAGGGTGGGTGGCATTTGCAACCGCTTTGATGCAGAACGCGCCACCTTGAGGGGAGCCAGCCGGAAAGCGCATTGTGTCAGCCAGCGAATTGATCTCGTTCGAGCCCGCGACGGGCGCCGTGCTGTGGCGCGGAACCGCCGGCGATGCGGATGCGGAAGTGGCGGCGGCGCGCGGCGGTTGGAGCCAGTGGGCCGCGCGGCCGCTGACCTATCGGGTCGAGACGATGCGCCGCTTCGCCAACGTCGTGCGCGCCAAGTACGACGCCTTCGCCGACCTGCTTGCACGCGAGACGGGCAAGCCCCTGTGGGAAGCGCGGACCGAGATCGACACGGTGATCGCCAAGGTCGACATCTCGATCACCGCCTTTCAGGAGCGGACCGGCCAGCGGCGGATCGACGCGCCGATGGGCAGCCGCCTCGCGCTCCGGCACAAGCCGCACGGGGTGCTGGCGGTGCTCGGCCCCTATAACTTCCCTGCGCACCTGCCCAACGGCCACATCGTCCCCGCGCTGATCGCCGGCAACGCCGTCGTCTTCAAGCCGTCGGAGAAGACGCCCGCCACCGGCGCGTTCCTCGTCGACTGCTACCGCGCGGCGGGGGTGCCCGAGGATTGCATCCGCGTGCTGCTGGGCGGTCCCGACGCTGGCCGGGCGCTCGCGACGCATCCGGGGATCGACGGCCTGCTCTTCACTGGCTCGGCGCGCACCGGCCTCGCGCTCAACCGCCAGTTCGCCGAGACGCCGGAGAAGATCCTCGCGCTCGAAATGGGCGGCAACAACCCGATCATCGTCTGGGGCACGCCCGACCTCTATTCGGCCGCTGTCCTCGTCGTCCAGTCCGCCTTTACCAGCGCGGGCCAGCGCTGCACCGCCGCGCGCCGCCTGATCGTCGAGGATCGCCTGTTCGATCCGCTCGTCGAGGAGGTGACGAAGCTCGCCGGCCGGCTCATCATCGGCGAACCGCATGACGACCCCGCCCCGTTCATGGGGCCGGTGATCGACAACGACACCGCCGACATGCTGACCGAGAGCTTCCTGTCGCTGATGAGCGTCGGCGGCCGTCCGATCCGCTACATGGAGCGGCCGGTCGAGGGGCGCCCCTTCCTGTCGCCCGGCATCGTCGACATGACGAACGCACGCGAAAAGCCCGATGTTGAACTGTTTGGCCCCGTGCTCCAGGTCATGCGCGCCGCCACGTTCGAGGATGCGATCCGCGAGGCGAACAACACCCGCTACGGCCTGTCTGCCAGCCTCGTCAGCCAGGACCCGCGCCTCTACGACCAGTTCTGGGCCGGCATCCGCGCAGGCATCGTCAACTGGAACAAGCCGACCAACGGCGCCAGTTCCTCGGCTCCGTTCGGCGGCGTCGGCTGGTCGGGCAATCATCGTCCCAGCGCCTATTACGCCGCCGATTACTGCGCCTTTCCGGTCGTTTCGAGCGAATCCGAACAGGCCCGCGCGTCGATCGGGGTCGGCCTGCGCGAGCATTGAGCCGGGGGCGGCAAAGCTCTTCTAGCCGTGCCCCAAGCATCCGTCGGTTGTGACGCCGCCCCCCGCGGCCCACATCGGCGATCATGGCAAGTCTTCTCGATCCCGATGCGCGCGGCCGCGTCATTCTCGTCGGCGCCGGTCCCGGCGACCCCGGCCTCCTCACCGTCCGCGCCGTCGAGGCGCTGCGCATGGCCGACGTGGTCGTCCATGACGGCTTGATCGACCCGCGTGTCCTCGATCTCGCGCCGCCGCATGCACAGCGAATCTCGGTCGCCAAGAAGCGGGCGCGCCACACGGTGCCGCAGGAAGGGATCAACGCCCTCATCGTCGCGCATGTGAAGGCCGGGTCAATCGTCGTCCGGCTGAAGGGCGGCGACCCCTTCATCTTCGGCCGCGGCGGCGAGGAGGTCGAGGCGGTGCGCGCCGCCGGCCTCGCGGTCGAAGTGATCCCCGGCGTCTCCGCCGCGCTCGGCTGCGCAGCCGAGGCGATGCTGCCGCTCACGCACCGCGATCACTCGAGCGCGGTCAGCTTCGTCGCGGGCCAGTGCAAGGGCCTGTCGGATCAGGACTGGTCGGGCCTTGCCGGCGTCGGCCGCACGCTCGTCATCTATATGGGCGTCGCGACCGCCAGCGCGATCGCCGACAAGCTGATTGCCGACGGCGTCGCCCCCGACATGCCCGTCGCCGTGCTCGAAAAGGGCACCTGCCCCGGCCACCGTGCGCTTCGCACGCTCCTCGCCGACCTCGGCGCGATGGTCACGCGCGAAGGGGTCGAAAGCCCGGCGATCATCGTCGTCGGCGAGGTGGTCGAACTCTCGGATGCCGAGGACAAGCTGGCTCGCTGGGCGCGCGTGGCGGAAGGAATGGCGGCATGAAGATCCTGACGGGCAACGACCTCGCAACCGGCGACGTCGTCTGGTGGACGGGCAGCGACTGGTCCCGCCATGTCGAGGATGCCGCCGACGTGGGCGAAGCGGGCGAGCGCATCGGCCGCGAGGAAGAAGCCGCGCGCCGCGTCAACGTCCCCTACGTCATCGACGCGGCGGAAACGCCCGAGGGTCCCCGCCCCGCGCATATCAAGGACCGCATCCGCGCGCTCGGGCCCACCGTGCGCACCGACCTCACGCTCAAGCCCGCCGACCCTGCCGCCGGCAACTGGGTGATCTGACATGTACCGCTACGACCAATATGACCAGGCCATCGTCGACGCCCGCGTCGAGGAGTTTCGCGACCAGGTGCAGCGCCGCCTGTCCGGCGAGCTGAGCGAGGACCAGTTCAAGCCGCTGCGGCTGATGAACGGTCTCTACCTACAGCTTCACGCCTACATGCTGCGCGTCGCCATCCCCTATGGCACGCTCAATTCGGGCCAGCTTCGCGTGCTCGCCGACATCGCCCGCCGCTACGACCGCGGCTACGGGCACTTCACCACGCGCCAGAACCTCCAGTACAACTGGATCAAGCTTGCCGACGCGCCGGACATTCTCGCCGAACTGGCGAAGGTCGAGATGCACGCCATCCAGACCAGCGGCAACTGCATCCGCAACATCAGCTCCGACCAGTACGCCGGCGCCGCCGCGGACGAGGTGACGGACCCGCGCCCCTGGGCCGAGCTGCTGCGCCAGTGGAGCACCTTCCACCCCGAGTTCAGCTATCTGCCTCGCAAGTTCAAGATCGCCGTCATCGCCGCGGCCGAGGATCGGGCGGCGATGCGCCTCCACGATATCGGCATCGAGATCGTGTCGAAGGACGGCGAGCAGGGCGCGCGCATCTTCGTCGGCGGCGGCATGGGCCGCACGCCGATGATCGCCCATGAAGTCCGCGAGTTCGTCGCGATCGACGACCTCTTGAGCTATCTCGAGGCGTGCCTGCGCGTCTACAATCGCTACGGCCGGCGCGACAACATCTACAAGGCGCGGATCAAGATCCTGCTGCACGAGATCGGCGTCGACGCCTATCGCGAGCAGGTCGAGGAAGAGTTCCTCGCGGTCAAGCAACTCGGCCTCGACCCGCCCAAGGCCGAGTTCGACCGCATCGCCGCCTTCTTCGCCGACCCGCCTTTCGAGGCAGATGCGCCCGACACGGTGGACCGCAGCGACCCCGGCTTCGCGCTCTGGCTCGACCAGAACGTCGCCGCGCACAAGGCGCCGGGCTACGCGATCGCGACGATCAGCCTGAAGCCCGCGGGCGGCATCCCCGGCGACGCGACGGCCGAGCAGATGGACCTGATCGCCGACCTTGCCGAACGCTACAGCTTCGACGAGCTGCGCGTCACGCACGCGCAGAACCTCGTCCTGCCGCACGTTCGCAAGGCGGACCTGTACGCGGTGTGGCAGGCGCTCGACGGCGCCGGGCTGGCCGAGGCCAATCTCGACCTGATCGGCGATATCATCGCCTGCCCCGGCCTCGATTATTGCAGCCTTGCCAACGCCCGCTCGATCCCGCTGGCGCAGAAGATATCGAACCGCTTTGCCGATCCCGAGCGTCAGCGCGATCTCGGCGAACTCAAGCTCAAGATCAGCGGCTGCATCAACGCGTGCGGCCACCATCATGCCGGCCACATCGGCATCCTCGGCGTCGACCGTAAGGGGACGGAGAACTATCAGCTTCTCCTCGGCGGATCGGGGGCGGAGGACGTCAGCCTCGGCCGCATCACCGGCCCCGGCTTCGACGAGGACGGCGTGGTCGATGCGATCGAACGCGTGACCGACCTTTACAAGGCACAGCGCGAACCCGGCGAGCGCTTCGTCGATACCTATCGCCGGATCGGCATGGAGCCGTTCAAGGAGGTCATCTATGCCCGGTCGTGACACCGTCTGGCCCGCCGAGCCGCATGCGCTCTACAGGGCGCACGGCTATTCGCCCGCCGTTCGCGCCGGCAACCTCCTGTTCGTGTCGGGACAGGTCGGCGCCCGCGCCGACGGCACGCCGCCTGAGGATCTGGGCGAGGAAGTGTCGCTGGCCTTCGACAACCTCGCCGCGATCCTTGATGCCGCGGGTGCCGGTTTCGACGATGTGGTCGACGTGACGATGTTCGCGGTCGACCCCGATGCGGTGCTGGCCATCGCGTTGCCCGAGTTCGCCGCGCGCTTCGGCGACGGCCCGCGCCCCGCCGTCACCGTGCCCGGCACCACCTGGCTTGCCGGCTTCCGGTTCGAGATCAAGGTTGTCGCCCATCTGCCGACAGGTGCCGCATGACCGACGCGCTCCTCCGCTTCCGCGACGAACCCGAGCATGACGAGCCGGCGGTGACGCTCGACGCGTTCCTCGGCCAGTCGAATGCCACCGCCGTGCGGATCGAGGCGGGCGAGGACGCGCGGGCGCTCCTGCCCCATCTCGATCGCCTCGCGCTGGTCGAGGTGAGCTTTCCCAGCTTTCGCGACGGGCGCGGCTATTCGGCGGCCAGCGTGCTGCGCGAGGCCGGCTATGCCGGGGAGTTGCGCGCCGAGGGCGACGTGCTGGTCGATCAGATCCCGCTGATGCGCCGCTGCGGCTTCGACAGCTTCGCGCCCGCCAAGCCCGTCGACCGCGCGGCGCTGGCCCGCGCGCTCGACCGGCACGAGCACGTCTACCAGGGCGCGGCCGATGGCCGGACGCCCGTCTGGAGGCTTCGCCATGGCTGACGCCGCCGTCCGCCGCATCGACCGCATCGACGTCGCGCCGCGCTTCACCGCCGCCGATGCGCTCCGCCTCAACAACCTGTTCCGCGGCCGCGATACCGCAGAAATGCTGCGCGTCGTGCTCGGCGAGCAGATGGTGGGCGAGGTTGCCGTCGTCTCCTCCTTCGGGGCGGAATCCGCGGTACTGCTGCACCTCGTCGCGCAGGCAGACCGCTCGACGCCGGTGCTCTTCCTCGATACCGGCAAGCATTTCCCCGAAACGCTCGCCTATCGCGACGCGCTGGTCGCGCGCCTCGGCCTCACCGACCTGCGTATCCTGACGCCGGATGCCGACGCGCTGGAGAAGCGCGATGCGACCGGCCTGCGCTGGTCGTACGACCCCGACGGCTGCTGCGAGATCCGCAAGGTCGCGCCGCTCGAAAAGGCGATGGCCGGCTTCGACGCCAGCATCACCGGGCGCAAGGCGTTCCAGGCGGCGACCCGCGCCAACCTGCCCCGCTTCGAGCTGGATGGCGACCGGCTCAAAATCAATCCGCTCATCACCTGGAGCCGCGAGGATCTTGAGGGCTATTTCGCCCATCACGACCTGCCCCAGCATCCGCTGGTTGCGCAGGGCTATCCCTCGATCGGCTGCGCGCCCTGCACCAGCAAGGTCGCACCCGGCGAGGACCCGCGCTCGGGCCGGTGGAAGGGCTGGGACAAGACCGAATGCGGCATCCACGTCCAACCCGGTGACGGCGATCCCGATCAGCCGAGCTTCTAGGGGCTAGGCTGCGACGGCCACCGGCTCGTCACGCAGGTGACAGACGAAGCGCTCCGCCGATCCGCGCAGGTCGTGCGCGCTGACCGATAGCGCCCGCGTGCTCCCGCGAAGGTCCGCGGCCAGCGTGCCCGCCGTCTCGACCCGCTGCGCGAGCGCCTCGATTCGCTGTTCGATCAGGTCGGCATTGCTCGCCGCCCGCGTCGCGCTGGTCTCGATCGCGCTGGCGAGCGCGCGCTGATCCGCCGCCTCCGCCGCAATTCCGGCGGCGGCGTCGGA
>CAJYLT010000071.1 GCA_913775795.1 uncultured Sphingomonas sp.
TCTTTCCTCCCCTAGAAGGGGAGGTGGCAGGCCGTCAGGCCTGACGGAGGGGTGTTCCGCTCTCGATAGCGTGACACCCCTCCGACGCGCTGCGCGCGCCACCTCCCCTTGCAGGGGAGGAATAGGCTCTTCGCTTGAACCACCATCGGCGGTGAGGCACTGTTGCACCGCACCATGCGTTACCCCATCCGATGATCGACTGGACCTTTCTAGCACTGGCCGCCGCCGGGGGCTTTGTCGGCGGTGCGATGAATGCGCTGGCGGGTGGGGGCAGCTTCTCGACCATGCCGACGCTGATCGCGCTGGGCCTGCCCTCCACCATCGCCAACGCCACCTCCAATGTCGCGCTCCAGCCCGCCGCCATGGCCAGCGTCTGGGCCTATCGCCATGGGCTGGAGCCGGTGATGGGCGTGTCGATGCGGCGCATGGCCGTGCTCACCTTCGTCTTCGCGCTGTTGGGCAGCCTCCTGCTGTTCCTGACCCCACCGCGCGCCTTCGACCTGATCGTGCCCTGGCTGCTGCTGATCGCGACGCTGGCGATCGCCGGCGGGCGGCATGCGTCGGACTGGCTGGCGCGGGTCGCCCGGCCAGGACCGCGCGCACTGATGAGCGCGCAGGCGGTGCTGGGCGTCTATGGCGGCTATTTCGGCGGCGGCATCGGTATGATGCTGACCGCCGCCTGGGGATTGCTGTCGGGGCGCAATCCGGCGCAGCTCGCCGCCCCGCGCACGCTGATGCTCGCCACCGCCAATGCGGCGGCGACCCTGGTCTTCGTCGTCACCGGCATGGTCGCCTGGGCACAATGCGTACCGATGCTGCTGGGTGGGATCATCGGCGGGTGGAGCGGCGCGCTGATCGGTCGCAAGCTGCCCGCCGGGCTGATCCGCGCCTGGACGCTGCTGCTCACCACCGTCACCACGCTGGTCTTCTTCTGGCGGGGCTATATCGCCTGAGCCACCTGCCCCTGCCGTCCGGCAAGGATCAGGCGGTGGCGCCGATCCCGGGGCCGGTGGCGTAGGACAACGACGGCAGGTTTGCCGGCACCGGCGCCCCCAGATCCGCCATCAGCGCCCGGAGATGGGTTTCCTCGTTGCGCAGGAATTGCAGAATGGTCGGGCGCAGCCCCACCGCCGCGGCGCGGTATCCATTCCAGTCGGCGGCGATCGCATCGGCCGACCAGACCGAAACAAAGGCCGAAATCTTCTGCCGATAGGCGGGGATCGCCGCGCGTAAGGCCAGCATCGCGGCACCGCCGGGCGAGTCCGCATGCTGCTCGGCGATGGGGAAGACGACATCGTTCAGGAATTGCATGCGCACCCGCCCGGCTTGCGCCATCTGCCACCGAACGGCCGACAGCGCCGTCCGATCGGGGGTAACCGACTGGCACAGCGCATGATGCTCACGCATCGCCTTCAGAATGTCGCCATGGAAGGCCTGAAGTTCGGACAGCATCGAAAACCTCGAAGGATCGAAATGCGCGTCACGACGACCCGCCCCCGCGCGTCGCCGCTGGAGAGCATCGTCATGGACCGCGCGACTTGATGCCCCCCCGGGTCAAAACGCACGTTGGAGCCAGCGGCGAACCACGGCCCCGTTTCCTGAAATCGATTTAACGCTAACATCGCGTCGTTAATTTTGGATGAAGGTCACGCCGACGATCGGCGGTGACGATCCGGCCACGCACTTCATCATCGGTTCAGGGCGTGACCCCAAGATTATGACGCCTCCGTACCGAGAGGCGCCGAGGGGGAGAGACATGATGTTCAGGCTGTGCCTGGTCCTGGCTTTGCAAACAGCCGTGTCGCCGATCACGCCGCCCGGGTCACCGGCGCGCGAATTGAAGATCGACATGGCCTTTGACGAGGCGTTTTTCGATGCGGCCGATCGCAACCATGATCAGCGACTGACGCTCGCCGAACTGACCGCCGCGATGGAACAGCGTATCGAGCGCAGCTTCGCCGCGCATGCCGAGGCGAATGCCAAGGTCCCGCTCGACAAGCGCAGCGCGATGGCGCGTGAATTTTCCGAAAACATCTTCCGCCTGCTCGACGTCGATTCGGATCGGCTGCTGACCTTCGCCGAATTCACCAAGGGCGCCCCCCGCAAGACGCCTGCCATGAGCTGACGAAACCCGGAGGGCGGCCAATCCGCCCTCCGGGTCCGGGCGAGGTTACTTCGCCGTATCGCACTCGCCGATGCGGCGGCCCTCGATATGGATCTTCTGCGACATCGGATGCGCGCCGGTCATCTCCATCTGCTGATCGGTGGTGAAGCTGGTCGCGGTGAAGGTGCCGGTGGTCTTGCTCTTCATCGTCATGTCGCCGGGCATCTTGCAGGTCAGGTCGCTTTCGACCTTGCCGCCCGCGAAGTTCGAGCTGTTGATCGTGCAGTCCGAGCCCGCGCCCTTCAACAGTTCCGCCGGCCCCTTCGCAGCCTGTTCGGCGGTGACGCAGACGCTGTTGGTTTGAGCGGGCGGGTTCGAACTGACGCCCTTGGGCATGTTCGCCATCTTCAGGTCGCTGACCTGGGTCCTGATCTCCCATTTGCCGGGCTGGAGATTGGCGGTGGGCGAGCCTTCGCCGCTGCGGCTTTCGGTCACTTCGCCGGTCGCGGCATTGGTCGTCACCGTGGTCGAACCGGTCTTCTGGTCGCACGCCGCCAGGGACAGCGCACCGACGAGAATCAGGGGGGCAAATGCTTTCACGAACCACTCTCCCTTAGTGTTAAGCCCAGACACGATAACAGGAATTTTCCGCGCCGCCCATGGCCGCGGACCGGTCCGCGCCGATCCTCAACCCGGCCGCCGCATTTCGAAACGGGCGGCTTCGGTGATCTCGAAATAATCGGCCGGGCCGCCGCCGCGCAGGATCGGGCGCGCGCGGGCGGTCTGATAGATGCCGTCGTCGATCATCGCGGTGGCGATATGGATGCCCACCGCTTCGCCCAGGACCAGCCACTGGTCGAGCTCGCGCCCCTCCTTGGTCTCCAGCCGGATCAGCTGGGTCAGCCGGCATTCGAACGACACCGGGCTGGCCGCCACGCGCGGCGCCGCGACCAGCCTGCCCTCCGCCATCGCGAGCCCGGACAGCGTGAACTCGTCCACCTCGGGCCCGACCATCGCCGCGCTGGCGTTCATCGGCTCGGCCAGATCCACGGTCGCCAGGTTCCAGGTGAAGACCTTGGTATCCGCGATATTGGCGACCGAATCCTTCCACCCCTGCGACGCGAAGCCGAGCAGCGGCGGGCGGTAGTTGAACAGGTTGAAAAAGCTGTAGGGTGCCAGATTGTTGATGCCCGCGCGCGACCGGCTGCCGATCCAGCCGATCGGGCGCGGGGCGACGATCGCGTTCAAGGGATCATGCGCTAGCCCATGGCCGTTGATGGGTTCGTAGAAATGCCAATCCTCGGTCATGCATGCCCCGTCGGAGAAGAGTTGATGGAATCCCAAACGCCGCCAGACCCGCAAGGAGCCGATCGGCCGCGCGTCATCCGCCGCCATGGTGTCGTGACGCGGGTGTGGCACTGGGTCAACGCGGTGGCGGTGCTGATCCTGCTGGGGTCGGGGTTGGGCATCTCCAACGCGCATCCCCGGCTCTATTGGGGGCGGTACGGCGCCAATTTCGATCCCGCTTGGGCGACCCTGCCGCGCTTTCCGAGCTGGCTGACCATTCCCGCCAATTACAATCTGGCGATCTCGCGGCGCTGGCATCTGCTCTTCGCGCTGGTGCTGGGCTTCGGGCTGCTCGCCTATATGATCGGCGGGCTGGTGACGCGGCATTTCCAGCGCGATCTGCGCATCCGGGGGCGAGAGTTGCGCCCCGCCGCGCTTTGGGCCGATCTGAAGCATCATCTGGCCTTCCGCTTTCACGACCCGCGCGATCCGCGTGCGTATAATCTGTTTCAGAAGCTCAGCTATGTGCTGGTCCTGTTCGTCGCGCTGCCGCTCGCCATCCTGACCGGCATCGCGCTGTCGCCGGGGATGAACGCCGCCTGGCCCTGGGTGCTGGAGATATTGGGCGGGCGACAATCGGCGCGCTCGATCCACTTTATCACCGCCAGCGTGCTGGCACTCTTCACCATCGTCCATCTGGTGCTCGTCATCCTGGCGGGTGCGGGCAATGAGGTGCGTTCGATGATCACCGGCCGTTGGAGGGTGCCCGAATGATCCCCGAACTAATTCGGCGCCGCACCATCCTGACCGGTGGTGCGGGCCTGCTCCTCGCCGGTTGCGACAAGGTCATCCAGCAACCGACCGCGCGCAAGATCCTGTTCGCGGGGGAGGATATGCAAAAGGGCCTGCAACGCGCGCTGATGGACCGGGGTGCACTCGCCCCCGAATATCGCCGCGACCAGATGTCGCCCGTGTTCCGCACTAACGGCACGCGCGATCCGGGGACGCCGGAATATCGCGCGCTGGTCGAAAACCGTTTTCAGGACTGGCGGCTGAAGGTCGGCGGGCTGGTCGGCACGCCCCTGTCGCTCTCGCTGCGCCAGATCGGCGAGTTTCCCGCGCGCCACCAGATCACCCGCCACGACTGTGTCGAGGGGTGGAGTGCGATCGGCGAGTGGACGGGGCCGATGCTGGGCAATGTGCTGAAGGCCGCGAACATCAGCGACCGCGCCCGCTATGTCGTCTTCACCTGCGCCGACCTTTATGGCGGCCAGCCCTATTATGAATCGCTCGACCTGATCGATGCCTTCCACCCCCAGACGATCCTGGCCTGGGGGATGAACGGCCGGATGCTGGATGTCGGGCATGGCGCGCCGCTGCGGCTGCGGGTCGAGCGGCAATTGGGCTATAAGCACGCCAAATATCTGATGCGGATCGATGCGGTCGACTGCCTGTCCAACATAGGTTTGGGCAAGGGCGGATACTGGGAAGACCATGTCGATTATGACTGGTATGCCGGTATTTAAGGCACTAGGCGGTGCCATATGGCGCTGATCGATCTCTTTCTGTCGCGCGCGGTCCGCAAGGGCCGCCTGTCCCTCACCCATCATGACGGAAAGGTCCGCGAATTCGGCGCACCCGAGCCCGGTTATCCCGATGTCGCGATCCGTTTCACGGATAGCCGCGTCGCCGGGCAGATCGTGCGCAACCCCGCGCTGGCGGCGGGCGAGTCCTTCATGGATGGCCGGCTGGTCGTCGAGAAGGGCGATGTCCGCGATCTGGTCGAACTGCTGACCGCCAACGACAAATGGGAAGCGGGTCGCGCGAACCTCAATCCATCCTGGCTGGTGCGCGCGGGCGGTGCGGTCAAGCACCGTATCGACCGGATCAACATGGAGCGGCGGTCGAAGAAGAACGTCGCGCATCATTACGACCTGTCGGGCACGCTGTACGAACTCTTCCTCGACACCGACAAGCAATATAGCTGCGCCTATTATACCGATCCCAAGAACGATCTGGAGCGGGCGCAACGCGACAAGAAGGCGCATATCGCCGCCAAACTCGCCATCGAGCCGGGGATGCGGGTGCTCGACATCGGCTGCGGCTGGGGCGGGATGGCGCTCTATCTGCACCAGATGTGCGGGGCGGAGGTGCTGGGCGTCACCCTGTCCGAGGAACAGCTGAAGGTCGCGCGCCAGCGCGCCGAGGCGCTGGGCGTGTCGGACAAGGTGAAGTTCGAGCTGATCGACTATCGCCGGGTGCGCCCTGAGGATTTTGGGGGGAAGTTCGACCGCATCGTCTCGGTCGGCATGTTCGAGCATGTCGGCCCGGCGCATTACCGCACCTTCTTCCGCCAGTGCCGCAATCTGCTGACGCCGGAGGGGGTAATGCTGCTCCACACGATCGGCCGGGCGGGGGGACCCGGGACGACCGACGCATTCACGGCCAAGTACATCTTCCCCGGCGGCTACATTCCCGCTCTGTCGGAGATCGCGAAGGGGCATGAGGGGCTGCGCATGTTCCTTACCGATGTCGAGGTGCTGCGTCTCCATTACGCCTACACGCTGGAGGCGTGGTACAAGCGCGTGGTCGCGGCGAAGGACGCGATCGTCGCTCTGTACGACGAGCGCTTTTATCGGATGTGGACCTATTATCTCGCCGGCAGCGAGGTCAGCTTCCGCCATGGCGGGCTGGTCAACTATCAGCTGCAATATGCGCGCGACCGTCACGCGCTGCCGCTGACGCGCGACTATATGCTGGAGGGCGAGCGTGCGCTGCGCGAGGTGCCGGAGCCTCAGCCGGTCGCCTGAAGCGCGGTAAAGGCGGCGGCGACGAGGCGTTCGAGGACGCCTGCATCGACCCTGTCCAGCCGCTTTATATAGACGCAGCCGACGCCCGTGCGGTGCGGGCCAAGCTGCGTCAGCAGGTCCGCCTTCTCCGGGAAATCCTGCGCCAGGTAGAGCACCGTCTCGGCCTTTCGCGGGGAGAAGCCGATCGCGCACATCCGCTGGTCCTTGCCACTCGCGCGGTAGCGATATTCGCCGCAGCCGACGATGCTCGATCCCCACATCCGCGCCGGCTCGCCCGACACGCGTTCGTAAAGCGCGCGGACGGCGCGCGCATCCTCGCGCCGGACGGGATCGGCGACCGCGTCGATGAACGCATCGACATCGGCGTCGCTGGCTTGCGTCTTGTTGGTCATGGCCCCCTCCCCCACGAGTCGCGCCGCGCGACTTTGCCACTTGCCCGGCCGCGGGCACCACCCCATGAAGGCGGCATCATGGAATTCGGCTTCGTCCTTTCGACCGTCGCGGAAACGATTCAGGTCGCGATCGCGCCCGTGTTCCTGCTTGCCGGGATCGCCGGGCTGCTCAACGTGCTCACCGGGCGGCTGGCGCGCGTGATCGACCGCGCGCGCGCGCTCGAACAGCTCCACCCGCGCACGACCGGGCCGGAGCATGACCGCCATGTCTGGGAACTTCGCCGCATCGACCGGCGGATCACCGTCATCAACGCCTCGATCTCGCTCGTCACCGCCTCCGCCATCTCGATCTGCGCGGTCGTCGCGCTCCTGTTCGTGGCCGAGTTGTCGCATCTCAAGATCGGCACGATCGTGGCGAGCGCGTTCATCGGCTCGATGCTGATGCTGATCGCCGGCCTCGTCTTCTTCCTGATCGAGGTGCGCATGTCGCTCAAGGCGTCGCACATCCGTGTCGAGCTGCTCGAGCTGGACCGCGAGCGCAAGCGGCGCAGCCAGTGACCGCCGGGCGCGGCGCGCTCCAGGCGGTGGTCGCCGCCGCCACGCTGGTGCCGCTGTCGATCGCCTCGATCAGCCTCGTCCGCGGCCCTGTGTGGCTCGGGCAGGCGGCGCCGATCGCCACCGACCTCGACAGCCATTTCCGCTACCTCTCGGGCATCTTCCTCGCGCTCGGCCTCGGCTTTGCGAGTTGCATTCCTGCGATCGAGCGGAAGGGGTCGCGGCTTCGCCTGCTCGGCGGCATGGTGATCGCGGGCGGGCTGGGACGGTTGTGGAGCCTGATGCAGGTCGGCGCGCCCTCGACCGGGCATCTGGTCGGCCTGTGCATCGAGCTCGGCTTGGTGCCCGTGGTGCTGGCGTGGCAGGCGGTGGTGGCAAGAACCACGTCATCCCGGACCTGATCCGCGATCCCGCTTCTTCAGCGCGAGAAACGAAGAAGCGGGAACCCGGCTCAAGACCGGAGTGACGGGAACGGGTTACTCCGGCCGCTCCAGTCGCGGCCCCGCCGCGACGGTCGGCAGGTAGCGCGGGCCGGGCAGTGGCCCCCGCGCCGCCTCGAACCCCGCCCCCGCATCGAACAATCGCTGCTCGCTCCACTTCGGCCCGATGAAAGACAGCCCGACCGGCAGCCCCATCACCTGCCCCATCGGCACGGTCATGTGCGGATAGCCCGCCACCGCCGGCAGCCCGGCAGCGGACGGCCCGCTCGCCTGATCGCCATGCACCGGGTCGGACAGCCAGGCGGCGCCGTAACTCGGCGTCACGATCACCGCCGCCTTCGCCAGCATCGTATCGAGCGCCTTGGTCGCCAGCGCCAGCGACTTCGCGCGCGCGGGCTTATAGGCGGGGTCGGCCGTCCCCTTCGTCTTTTCCGCTGCCTCGAAGATATCCTGCCCGAAGAACGGCATCTCGGTCGCCGCATTCGCCGTGTTGAAGGCGATCACGTCGGCGAGGGTGCGGACCTTCACGCCGGGCGGCGTCGTCTTCAGATAGGCGGCAAGATCGGACTTCAGCTCCATCTTGAGCACGTCGAACTCGGCCTCGCCCAGCCCCGGCGTCGCCGGCTGCTTCACGTCGACCAGCACCGCCCCCGCCGCGCGCAGCCGGGCGAGCGCCGCATCGAACTGACGCGCGAGTGCATCGGGCAGCCCCTCGGGCCGCAGCACGCCGACACGCATCCCCTTGAGCGCCGCGGGATTGAGCCGGGCGGCATAATCGCCCTTGCGCGCATCCGCCTCCCGCGTCGCCGGGTCGGCGGGATCGCTGCCCGCCATCACGCTCATCAGCGCGGCGGCGTCGGCGACGCTTGTCGCCATCGGGCCGGGGGTGTCCTGGCTATGGCTGATCGGCACCACATGCGTGCGGCTGACGAGGCCGAGCGTCGGCTTCATGCCAACGAGCCCGTTAATCGCGGAGGGGCAGATGACCGATCCGTCGGTCTCGGTCCCCACACCCGCACGCGCGAGGCCCGCCGCGACCGCCGCGCCCGTGCCGCTCGACGATCCGCATGCGGTCCGGTCGAGCGCATGGGGGTTGCGCACCAGCCCGCCGACCGCACTCCACCCGCTCATCGACGACGACGAACGAATGTTCGCCCATTCGGACAGGTTGGTCTTGCCCAGCATGACGATCCCGCCGGCGCGCAGCCGCGCGGCGACGGGCGCGTCGCGCCGGGTCATGTTGTCCTTGAGCGCCAGGCTACCCGCGGTCGTCGGCAGCTCGACCGTCTCGATATTGTCCTTGATGAGCACCGGCCAGCCATGGACGGGCGACCGCACCCGCCCCTTCGCCTGCTCGTCGTCGAGCCGCCGCGCCTGTGCCTCGGCATCGGGCGCAACCGCGATCACCGAATTGAGCCGCGGCCCCGCCCGGTCGATCGCCTCGATCCGTTTGAGGTAGATTCGGGTCGCGGCGGCGCTGGATGCGTCCATTTGTTGGTTTGCAATCGCGGGATCGAGGCCAGCAGCAACGCCCATTCCGAACGCAAGCATCAACGCCACACGCATCAAGGTTCGCCTATTTGCTGGAGGATTGGGGTGCGGGCGCGCCGCGCAAAAGCCCTTCGACCGAGAGGTCTTCATCGATCCTGGGCCAATGAATGCCGTAGCCGGCCCCGGCGACTTCCCATTCATCACGCTCTTCGGGAGACGCATGAGCGAGGCGCGGATACCATGCGAGGGGGACGGCAATCGTACGACCATCGAAAAGATCGACGATCAGCCGCTCCGCATCGAACGTAACGTTCGACACACGCTCATCCGCGGACAGTGCCAAAATACCCATGCCAAGCCTCCAGAAACGAGGTCTGCTCGGAAGCGACAGGCTTCATCACTTCGGCCAACTCCGCTGATCTGAAGCCGCTGTTTCTAGCAAGCCCGATCGGGGCAAGCCAGATTTTCGCTGACGCACCGCCGCCGTCGACATGGACGTGCGGCGGCTCGTTCGGCTCATGGCTATAGAAGTAGAATCGGTACCGTCTCTTCCGATCGTCGGCATAGCAGGAATCCCCTTACCGAACAAACGATGAACGATCGCTCGGTTCGGCAACTCTGCCAAAGTGCCGGTCAAAGCACGACATGATAGCGCCAGATCGGACCTTAAAGCATGTCATTCCCGTAAAGAAGATCCGTTATGGACACGCTCACTCCGCCGCGACGCCGGCGTGCGAGAACATGTCGCCCTCGAGCCGCGGGTCCTCGTTCGCCGGGGCGGCGACCGGGGCCTTCTTGCGCTTGTCGAAGCTCGACCAGACGTCGTTCCAGTTGCCGCGGGTCGCGCCCTTCGAATATTCCGTTGCGCGCGTCTCGAAGAAATTGGCGTGCTCGACGCCGTTGAGCAGCGGGGTCAGCCACGGGATCGGATGCTCGTCGATCATGTAGATCGGCTTGAGGCCCAGTTGGCTCAGGCGCCAGTCGGCGATGTAGCGGATATACTTCTTGATGTCCTTGGCGGTCATGCCGTTGACCGGCCCCATCTCGAACGCGAGGTCGATGAACGCGTCCTCCAGCCGGATCGTCGTCTGGCACACGTCGGCGATATCGTCCTTCACCGCCTTGGTCAGACACTGACGCTCCTGGCAGAAGGCGTGGAACATGCGGATGATGCCCTCGCAGTGCAGGCTCTCGTCGCGCACCGACCAGGAGACGATCTGGCCCATGCCCTTCATCTTGTTGAAGCGCGGGAAGTTCATCAGCATCGCGAACGACGCGAACAGCTGCACGCCCTCGGTAAAGCCGCCGAACATAGCAAGCGTGCGAGCGATATCCTCGTCGGTGTCGACGCCGAAGTTCTGCATGTAGTCATGCTTGTCCTTCAGCTCGGCATATTCGAGGAACGCGCCATACTCGCTCTCGGGCATGCCGATCGTGTCGAGCAGGTGGCTGTAGGCGGCGATATGCACCGTCTCCATGTTGCTGAACGCGGTCAGCATCATCTTGATCTCGGTCGGCTTGAACACGCGGCCGTATTTCTCGTGATAGCAGTCCTGCACCTCGACATCCGCCTGGGTAAAGAAGCGGAATATCTGTGTCAGCAGGTTGCGCTCGTGGTCCGAGAGCTTCTGCGCCCAGTCGCGGCAATCCTCGCCCAGCGGCACTTCCTCGGGCAGCCAGTGGAGCTGCTGCTGCCGCTTCCAGAACTCGAACGCCCAGGGGTATTCGAACGGCTTGTACTGCTTGGAGGCCTGGAGAAGGGACATGGGGCGATCCTTTTAGAAGGAAGGGATTGAAAGGGGTGAAGGCAGGGGCCGGCGTCTCATCCGTCGCCCCCGCGCCAAAGCGCGGTCGCGCTCATCGCCAGCACCGCGCCGCCGGCCAGCGCCATGATGCCGATCATGCGAAAGGCATAGACGCGGCCCGGCGATGACGGCCGGGCGAGCGCGGCGATTAGGCCGATACCCGTCAGCACCAGCACAGCTGCAACGGCAACCATGGCGACCAGCGACCAGCTCATCGCCGTTCCCGCCACTTCACGACGGTCACGGTCCGCGTCTTGCGCGCGCCGACGCCGAACACGACGATGCCGAGGAAATAGCCGAAGTCGTACCACCCGCCATTATTGGGCACGGCATAGACGGCGACGTCGGGCATGAAGAGACTGAGAGCCCAGGAGACGGGAAAGATGAACCCGTGCCAAAGCCCGTGGAGAAACCCCGGCGCGCCGGGCGCGACGGCATCGCCCGCCTGACGCGCGCACGCGGCGAGCGAAAGCAGAAGGGCGACGAGAACGGCGCGGTTCATCGCGAAGCCACTCCCTTCTTCGTCACCCCGGACCTGTTCCGGGGTCCACCTGCCCGCAGGCGCAGCGGTCGGAGGGTCCGGCGCCGGCAGCACGGTGGACCCCGGAACAAGTCCGGGGTGACGAAGGACCGCGCATCCAATCCCCCGCCCGCTCGTTCCAGCGCCGAACCCCAAGCAGGAGACGGGCAATGGCCGACCTCAACGACATTCGCGAGCATATGGAAGTCATCGGCGCCGACGGCGTGCATGTCGGCACCGTCGACCGCGTCGAGGGCGACCGGATCAAGCTCACCAAGAAGGACTCGGGCACCGATGTCGAGGGCGCCGGCGAAGGGCATCATGCGGGCCACCATCACTTCATTTCGACCGGCCTCGTCGCCGAGGTCGAGGGCGACCAAGTCCGCCTTTCCGCCAATGCCGACGTCGCGGTGACGTTCGAGGAGGAAGAGGGCGGCGATCCGGTCTGATCGGTCGTTGCGTTCGAGCGAGGCGCCGGTCCGTGGGAAGCGGACCGGCGTTTTGCGTTTCGTCACGCCGTCAGACGGCGCGGCGTTGCCGCCCCGCTGCCCGCCGTGACGAGTCAGCGGATTGCTCGCGCAATCCACTGCCGTCCGCTTATTGACAGGCCAAGCACTCGTCATAATCGGTGCTCTCGCCCAGGTCGAATTTCGGCTTCTCGATCGTGTTGTCCGCCTCGACCCCGCCGGCGAACCCGGCGCGCTGCACCGACTTCGAGCGGAGATAGTAGAGCGACTTGATGCCGAGCTCCCATGCGCGGAAGTGGAGCATGAGCAGGTCCCACTTCTCGACGTCCGCCGGGATGAACAGATTGAGCGACTGCGCCTGGTCGATATAGGGCGCGCGGTCGCCGGCGAGCTCGAGGACCCAGCGCTGGTCGATCTCGAAGCTCGTCTTGTAGCAGTCCTTTTCCTCCTGATTGAGGAAGTCGAGGTGCTGCACCGAGCCGCCGCGTTCTAGGATGGTGTTCCAGACCGCGTCCGAGTTCTTCGACTTGGCGATCAAGAGCTTTTCCAGATACGGATTCTTGACCGCGAAGCTGCCCGACAGCGTCTTGTGCGTGTAGATGTTCGCCGGGATCGGCTCGATGCACGCCGATGTGCCGCCGCAGATGATGCTGATCGACGCGGTCGGCGCGATCGCCATCTTGCACGAAAAGCGCTCCATTACGCCCATGTCGGCGGCGTCGGGGCACGGCCCCCGCTCGACCGCGAGCTGCATCGACGCTTCGTTCACCTGCGCGGCGATGTGCTTGAAGATGCGGAGATTCCACGACTTGGCCATCGCGCCTTCGAACGGCAGGCCGCGCGCCTGAAGGAAGCTGTGGAAGCCCATGACGCCGAGGCCCACCGACCGCTCGCGCTCCGCCGAGTAGCGCGCACGCGCCATCTCGTCCGGTGCACGCTCGATATAGTCGGTCAGCACGTTGTCGAGGAAGCGCATCACGTCCTCGACGAAGCGCTTGTCGTCCTTCCACTCGTCCCACGTCTCGAGGTTGAGCGAGGAGAGGCAGCAGACCGCGGTGCGATCGTTGCCGAGGTGGTCGCGGCCGGTCGGCAGCGTGATCTCGCTGCACAGGTTCGAGGTCGACACCTTGAGGCCCAGGTCGCGATGATGCTTGGGCATCGTGTTGTTCACGTGGTCGCTGAACACGATGTACGGCTCACCCGTCGCCAGCCGCGTCTCGACCAGCTTCTGGAACAGCGCGCGCGCGTCGACGGTGCCGCGGGTCGAGCCGTCCTTCGGCGACTTGAGCGTCCATTCCTCGCCGTTGCGCACCGCTTCCATGAACGCGTCGGGGATGAGGACGCCGTGATGGAGATTGAGCGCCTTGCGGTTGAAGTCGCCCGAGGGCTTGCGGATCTCGAGGAACTCTTCGATCTCGGGATGCGAAATGTCGAGGTAGCAGGCGGCCGAGCCACGGCGGAGCGACCCCTGGCTGATCGCCAGCGTCAGCGAGTCCATCACGCGCACGAACGGGATGATGCCGCTGGTCTTGCCGTTGAGGCCGACTGGCTCGCCGATGCCGCGGACGTTGCCCCAATAGGTGCCGATGCCGCCGCCGCGCGAGGCGAGCCAGACATTCTCGTTCCACGTCTCGACGATCCCCTCGAGGCTGTCGGGGACCGAATTGAGGTAGCAAGAGATGGGCAGGCCGCGCCCGGTGCCGCCGTTCGACAGAACGGGCGTCGCGGGCATGAACCACAGCTTGGAAATGTAGTCGTAGAGCCGCTGGGCATGCGGGGCGTCGTCGGCATAGGCCGAGGCCACGCGCACGAACAGGTCCTGATAGCTTTCGCCGGGCAGGAGGTAGCGGTCCTTCAGCGTCTCCTTGCCGAACTCGGTCAGAAGCGCATCGCGGCCGTGATCGACCTCGACCGCATAGAGCTGCGCGTCGATCGTCTTCGAATCGCGCTTCGCCTTGGGCGTCGCGGCGGCTTCGAGAAGGGGGGCTTCGGCAATGTCGGTGCTGTCGTTCACGCGCTGATCGTCCCTGAAATCCATGACGGCCCCGTTCCTCATACGTTCGACTCGGGCACCGTGGAGCGATGCTATCACCGCCGCCCGCGACCGAGAACAAAAAGTGACCACGCTGGGTGCTCGCAGCGGCGGCAGGGCCATCGCCGCGATATGGTGTCGCGGCGTCCTGATACCACCTCTTGTGCCAGCCCCCTGACGTGACCGCAACAGATTGTGGCCAATCGCGTCGGCATACAAGTCGGTAAATGACGTTTTGGGGACTCGGTTCGTCGCTTCGGTGAATCGGTTCGTCGACGCCTGCGAACCGTTCATCGGCCGCGACGCGTGGATGTTCCTCACCTTTGCGATTGGCAAGAGGATCGAAAGGGTGAGCGAAAAGAAACCCGTGGAAGAATCGTTCCGGGTGCGACCGGCTTGCCGATGCGGTCCGGGCGCGCGATGCTGGCCTCATATCTGGTGGGGGAGCGGCGACATGACGATCGATCGGCGGGCGATGTTGAAGGCAGGGGCCGCGGGCCTCGCCGGCGCGGCGGCGGGACCGGCGCTGGCCGCCGATCCGGCCGCCAGGCTGCGCCTGGCGGTCGAGGCGGGCCACGCCGCCGCGGTGGAGCGGCTGCGCCAGTGGATCGCCCTCCCCTCGATCGCCGCGGAGAACCGCGGCTATCCCGAGGGGCCGGAATATATGCGCCGGCTCGCGCTCGACGCGGGCTTCCAGTCGGCGGAGATCGTGCCGTCGGCGGGCAAGCCCGGCGTGTTCGCGACGCTGGATGCCGGCGCGAAGAAGACGCTCGGCATCTACTTCATGTACGACGTGAAGCAGTACGATCCGAAGGAATGGTCGAGCCCGCCGCTGGAGGGCCGCATCGTCGACAAGCCGGGCCTCGGCAAGGCGATGGTCGGCCGCGGCGCGGTCAACCAGAAGGGGCCGGAGACGACCTTCCTCGCTGCGCTCCACGCGTTCAAGGCGGCGGGGGTGAAGCTGCCCGTCAACCTCGTCCTCGTCGCCGAGGGGGAGGAGGAAATTGCCTCGCCGCACTTCCACGAGATCGTCCAGACCCCGCGCGTCGCCGCGGCGCTCAGGAAATCGGTCGGCGTCATCATCCCCACCGGCTGGCAGAACCCGGCGACCGGCGCGGTGACGCTCGCGCTCGGCGCCAAGGGGGCGATGGAGTTCGAGCTTACCGTCGCGGGCGAGAAATGGGGCCGCGGGCCCAAGGGCGACATCCATTCGAGCGAGAAGGCGCGGGTCGACAGCCCGCCCTGGCGTCTGGTCGCGGCGCTCTCCACCCTCGTCAGCCCGGACGGCAACACGGTGATGATCGACGGCATCCAGGACAAGGTGGTGCCGCTGACCCCGCGCCAGCGCGAGCTGATCGCCATGACCGCGCGCGCGACCGACGAGGCATCGACGAAACGCCAACTCGGCGTCACCCGCTGGATCGACGACATGGACTGGGAAGCGTCGCTCGTCCGGCTGGCGCAGGTGCCGACGGTCAACATCCAGGGGCTGGTGTCGGGCTATACCGGCCCCGGCGGCAAGACCGTGCTGCCCGGCCGCGCGACCGCCAAGATCGAGATGCGGCTGGTGCCGGACATGACCATAGACGACACGCTGGCGAAACTGCGCGCGCATCTCGACAAGCGGGGGTTCAAGGACGTCGAGATCAACGTCTCGGGCGGCTATGGCCCGACCCAGACCGACGAAAAAAGCGCGCTGATCCGCGCCGAACTCGCGACGTGCGAGCGGCTGGGCGTCCCCGCAACGCTCGCGCCGCGGCTGGCAGGAAGCTGGCCGGGGGTGATCTTCACCGGCCCGCCGATCAACCTGCCCGCCGGTCAGTTCGGCTTCGGCCACGGCAGTGGCGCGCACGCCCCCGACGAATATTTCCTGATCGAGAGCACCAATCCCAAGGTGATGGGGATGAAGGACGCGACGATGGGGTTCGTCGACTTCCTCTATCAGGTCGCGGCGACGGCATGAAATCGACGTCGCCCTAACCCGCCGTCGCCCCGGACTTGTTCCGGGGTCCACTTCGCCGCGCACGCACCGGCGTGTTGGCTCGCGGCACGGTGGACCCCGGAACGAGTCCGGGGTGACGATTTAGGTTAGCGTGTCGCTGGCGCCGCTACCGGCACCGCCGGCGCGGCCGCCGGGGACGCCCCCGCCGCCGGCTTCGCCCCCGCCAGTACCTTCGCCGACGGCACCACCGTCATCGTCCAGTCGCGGTCGGGTCGCAGATACTTTGCCGCCAAGGCCTGAAGCTCCGCCGGTGCCATCCGGCCGAGGTCCTGCGGCAACGTCGCGATCGAGGCGAGGCGCTTGGGGTCGCCCGTGCCGCCCGCGGTCTGCTGCATCCAGAAGGTGTTGCCGCTCGACATGCGGATCCAGCTTTGCGCGACCGGCACCTGTGCGCGGCGAAGCTCGTCCTCGCCCACCGGCGTCGAGACGAGGTCGGCGGCGATCGCGCGTGCGGCCTCGAAGAAGAAGCCGGTCTTGTCGGGCGGCACCTGCCCGATCGCGATCAGGCGGCCGCCGCCGGGCATCCCCACCGGCCAGTCGTTGACGACGTTCGGCGTGTAGCTGACCCCCGCCTGGCTGCGCAGACGATCGAACAGCCGGTCACGGAATACGGCGGCCAGCACCTCGAGCCGGCGGCTCTCGCTGATCGCGTCGCTGCCGCCGCCGGTCGGCCAGGCGATCACCGCCGCGGCCTGATTGGGCTGCCCCTCATGCGTGCGCTGGACGGGCGTCGTGTCGTGGCGGGGGAAGTCGGGCGTGGGGCCGGTGATCGGCGCCGCGGGCCGCGGTTTCATCGCGCCGAACGAGGCGGCGACCGCCTGCACCGCGGCATCGGTCTTGACGTCGCCATACACCTGCACCTCGATCGGGCCGGACGCGAGGATCGGTTCCCAGAAGACGCGAAACGCCTTGGCGTCCAGCTTCTCGACCGCCTCGCGCGGGGGGACGCCCCAGCGCGCATCGCCATTGTGGAGCAGCTTTTCGAGGTCGCGGCTCAGCACCGCATCGGGCGACGCCTCGAGCCCCGCATAGCCCGCCAGCATCACCGCGCGGGCGCGGGCGACCGGATTGGGGTCCCACCCGGGCGAGTTGAGCTTGGCGGCGATCAGCTTGAGCTGGTCGGCCAGGTCGGCGGGCGTCGTCAGCGCGCCGAACATGAACGCATCGTCGTCGATCGCGAAGTCGAGCCCGATCTGCCGCCCGCTGGTCAGCCGGTCGATCTCTTCCTGCCCGAACTTGCCGATCCCCGAGGGAATGAGCGCAAGGTCCCCCGCCCATGCCGGCGTCACCCGGTCCGACGGCAGCCCCCGCAGGCCGTTGCCGAACCGCACGCGGATATAGACCTTGTTCGTCTCGGACTCGTTGGGGAAGACCAGCAGCTTGACGCCGTTGGCATAGTCGACCTGCTCGATCGACGGCTCGGTCACGACCACCTTGCGCGTCGCGACCTTGCCCGGCGTGCCAAGCTTCGGGAGCTTGTCGAACCCGATCGCGCCGCCGCGGGTGCGGGCATAGGCGAGCTTCGACACATCCTCGTCGAGGACGGCGGCCAGCCGCGCCTGGACGTTGGTGTCGGGCGTGCGCGTGTTGACCATCGCGCGGCGATCGCCCTCGAACACCTTCTTGCTCGCCGCGAGCACGCGGGCGGGGGTGAAAAACTTCTTGGCCACCGCGCCGCGGAAGATGCCGAGCGACCCCTCGGACGAGGCGGCGGTTTCGTGGATGTCGACGGCCTGGACGATTTCGTCCGCCTGGATCGCGCCGGCCTCGACACGGCTGGTGTCGACGGCGTTCTTCATCGCCGCGTCGATCTCCGCCACCTCGCGGTCGATCTCGCCTTGCGTCGGCGCGTTGACCATCGCGTCGGCGATGACGCGGCGCACGTCGCGCACCGCGATCTCCCAATCCTCGCCCACCGGCACGATCGTGACGGCGGTGAGGTTGGCGGAGCGGGCCACGTCCTGAAGATCGGCATTGGCGGTGATGAAGCTGCCGCCGCCGCGCGCGCGCGATTCGAGGCGGCGGTTGAGGATGCGGATCGCGATCTGGTCGATCATCCGCTCCTGGTTGAACAGCACCGTGTCGGCAGTGATCGTCCAGGGGCGCAGGATCGCCATCGTGACGACCGGCGGGATCGAGGGTTCGACCGACACCGCGCTCGCCGGCTTGTCCGCCTGCGGCTTGCCGAAATCGGGGGTGGGCGTCGCCGCACCCTTGGCCGTCCAGCCGCTGAAATGCTTGGCAACCAGTGCCTGAAGCTGTGCGGGATCGACGTCGCCGGCGATGACGATCGTCGTGCGGTCTGGCCGGTACCAGCGGTCGTGGAACGCCTGCACGCTGGCGGCGGTCGCGGCGTTCAGCGTCTCTACTGTTCCGATCGGCGAGCGATCGGCCAGCGGCTGGCCCGCGAAGAACAGGCTGCGCGTCGCGTCCGACAGCCGGCTGGAGGGATTGAGTCGCTCGCGCTGTTCGGCCAGCACCACCGGCCGCTCGGCCTGGAGCGCCGCGTCGCTCAGCGTCGGCGCGGCCATCATGCCCGCCAGCACCTTCATGCTCTCGTCGAGCCCGGCGGGCGTCGCGGAGGGGAGGTCGAGCTTGTAGACGGTTTGCGTGAACGTCGTGCTGGCGTTGGTGTCCGAGCCGAAGGTGACGCCGAGGCGCTGCCACAACCGCTTCGATTCGCCGTCGGGGACGTATTGCGAGCCGCGGAACGACAGATGCTCGATCAGGTGCGCGAAGCCGCGCTCATTGTCCCGCTCCATCAGCGAGCCGGCGTCGATGCGCACGCGGATCGCCACCTGCCCCGGCGGCACGCCGTTGCGGCGCACGGCATAGCGGACGCCGTTGGGCAGCGTGCCGAACGTCCATGCCGGGTCGGGCGTGATGTCGCTGCCCTTGTAGAGCCAGGGCTGGTCCGCGGTCTGGACCGGCCCCGGCTGCATCAGCGGGATCGCCGTCGGGGCGGGCGCGGACTGCGGCGCGGGGGCGGCGGTCTGGGCGGCGAGCGGGAAAGCGGCGGCGGCAAGCAGCAGCGCGCCGAGCGTCATACGCGAACGGATCGGGGGGATCATGCCGGCAAGGCTAGCGGGCTTTGCCGCGCCCCGCCAGCCCGCCCCTGATCTTCTCGGCCTGCCCCAATCGGAGCGACGCCTGCCATCATTCGGACGCGATGCGCGCCTAGCGGGCGGCGGTCGGCGCCTCTTGCCGGCAGAGTCGCGTCCACAGCTTATCGGTGCCCGTGCTTACCCAGACCCGCCCTGATCCGCAGACCCGAAGCGCGCCGATGCCCGACCTCGGCCGGGTGTCGGGCGCGGCCGTACCGGGCGCGGCGCTCGCACAGGAACGGGGGCGGCCGTTCATCATTCGCTACGGCAAGCATCTGCGCGGGCTGTTCGACCGGCTGATCGCGGGCTCGTCGCTGGTCCCCAACGATCCCGTCCTCGACATGCGCGACTTCGCCTGGACGTGCGAGCTGCGCCGCCACTGGCGCGCGATCCGGGACGAGGCGATGGCGGTGGCGCGCGATCGGGGCGCGGCACCGAGCCTGTCCGATGTGTCGCCGGACCACCGCGCGATCGCCGCACCCCAGATGTGGCGGTCCTTCTTCCTCCACGGCTACGGCTATCCCATCGAAGAGAACATCGCCCGGTGTCCCGCGACCGCGGCGGCGGTGGCGAACATCCCCGGCCTCGTCAGCGCGTTCTTCTCGATCCTCGCGCCCGGCACGCACATCCCCGCGCATCGCGGCGTGACCAAAGGGCTCATCACCTGTCACCTCGGGCTGGTCGTGCCGCCGGACGGCGATATCCGGATGCGCGTCGCCGACCGCGTCGTGCGCTGGGCCGAAGGGGAGACGCTCGTCTTCGACGACACCTGGGATCACGAGGTCTGGAACGACAGCGCCGGCACGCGCGTCGTCCTCCTCATCCAGTTCGAGCGGCCGCTTGCCCAGCCGGGCAAGTGGTTCGCCGACCTTTTCATGGGCTTCGTGCGCCGCTCCGCCTTCGTGCAGGAAGCGCGTGACAACATCCACGCCTGGAACCGCGCGGTCTCGTCCCTCGATACTTGATCGAAGGCAGGTGCGCGGCCACATGGCGGCGATGCTGATCGAAACCGAAGCCACGCCCAATCCCGCGACGATGAAGTTCCTGCCCGGCCGCGAGGTGATGGCCGGCGGCACCCGCGACTTCGCCAGCCCGGAGGAGGCCGAAGCCTCGCCGCTCGCCGACGCGCTGTTCGGCCTCGGCGACGTGACCGGCGTCTTCTTCGGCCGCGATTTCGTGAGCGTCACCGCCGCCCCCGGCACCGATTGGGCGGGCCTCAAGCCCGACGTGCTCGGCATCCTGCTCGACCATTTCGCCGGCGACATGCCGCTGTTCCGCCCCGGCAGCGCCGCGGGCATCGCCGTCCCCCCGGCGGATCAGGTGTTCGCCGAGGACCCCGAGGATGCCGACATCGTCGCGCAGATCCGCGAGCTGATCGACACGCGCGTCCGCCCCGCGGTCGCCAATGACGGCGGCGACATCGTCTATCGCGGGTTCGAGAAGGGTAAGGTCTATCTCCAGATGCAGGGCGCCTGCTCCGGCTGCCCCTCGTCCACCGCGACGCTGAAGCAGGGGATCGAACAGCTCCTCCGCTATTACGTGCCTGAAGTGACCGAGGTGCGCGCGGTCTGAACCCGCGCGCGCTTTCCATCATCCAGCCAGAACAGGGGAACGCCCAATGGGTCAGCCGCTCGACGACGCCGCGCTCGACACGATCTTTCGCACCGCGCGCACCTATAACGGCTATGACGACACCCCCGTGACGGAGGATGACGTCCGCGCGATCTACGACCTCATCAAGATGGGGCCGACGTCGGCGAACCAGCAGCCCGCGCGCTTCGTCTGGGTGCTGGGCGACGAGGCCAAGGAAAAGCTTGCGGCCACCGCCAGCGACTCCAATGCCGACAAGATCCGCAAGGCGCCTGCCAGCGTCGTGATCGGCATGGACCTCGACTTTCACGAGCAGCTCCCCTGGCTGTTCCCGCACACCGACGCCAAGAGCTGGTTCAAGACCGAGGAGGCGCTGCGCGAAAGCGCGTTCCGCAATTCCTCGCTCCAAGGTGCCTATTTCATCATCGCCGCGCGCGCGCTCGGCTGGGACACCGGGCCGATGTCGGGCTTCGACCCCGACAAGGTGAACGCCGCCTTCTTCGGCGACCAGCCGCGGGTGCGCGTCAACTTCATCTCGACTTTCGGCAAAGGCGATCCCTCGACGATCTTCGACCGCAGCCCGCGGCCCGAGTTCGAGACGTTCGGGCGTATCGAATAAGCCCTTGCGCACGCTCGTCATCGAGACTGCGACCGCCGCCTGCTCCGTGGCGCTGATCGAGGCGGGCGGGGTGGTCGACGCGCGCCACGAGATCGTCGGGCGCGGCCATGCCGAGCGGCTGCTGCCGATGATCGCCGAGCTGTTGGACGGCGGGCGGGCGGACGCGATCCTCGTCGATTGCGGGCCGGGCAGCTTTACCGGCATCCGCGTGGGCCTCGCCGCCGCACGCGGGCTCGCGCTCGGCTGGGGCGCGAGCGTCGCGGGGTACAGCGCGCCGACGCTGGTCGCGGCGCGTGCCCTTGCCGACCGGCCCGATCTGGCGGCGCTTGCGGTCGTGATGGAAGGGGGGCACGGTGAGGTCTTCGTGCAGACCTTCGACGCCCCCCTCGCCCCGCGCGGCCCTTTCGCGTCGCTGACGCCGGCGGCGGCGCTCGACCTTCTCGACCCCGCGCTCCCCATCGTCGGCGACGGCGTGCGCCACCTCGACGGCAGCGACCGGGCGGTCGAGGCACGCCATCCCGTCGCTGCCGACGCGATCCTGCTGGGCGAACGCGACCGCAGTCTGGCGCCCACGCCGATCTATGGCCGCGCGCCTGACGCCAAGCTGCCGGGGGCGGCTTGAGCACCGCGGTCGGCGGCACGCTGCTGCGCGCCGGCGGCCCGGCCGAGGTCCGGCTGATCGATGCGCTGATGCGCGAGGGGTTCGATCCCCGCTATGGCGAGGCGTGGACGCAGAACCAGTGCCTGGGCATTCTGTCGCTGCCCGGCGTCTGGCTGACGATCGCCGAACAGGCGGGCGAGCCGGCGGGCTTCGCGCTCGCCCGGATCGCGGCGGACGAGGCCGAACTGCTGCTCATCGCCGTGCGCCCGGCGATGCGCCGCCGCGGCGTCGGCGCCGCCCTGCTTCGCGGGATCGTCGCCGATTGCCGCGATCGCCGGGCGAGCGTCCTTCATCTCGAGGTACGCGCAGGAAATGGCGCGATAGCACTCTACGAACGCGCAGGATTTCGAAAGGTCGGCGTGCGCCGCGACTATTATCGCGGGTCGACGGGCGAAGTCTTCGACGCGCACAGCTTCAGTCTCGATCTCGCCTGATCGTCAAAAAGGCGGCCTGCCCGCCTTGAAGTCGCCATCCGTTACCCCGATAGGGGCCGCGAGGAATTGCGCAGCAGACGCATCCCGCTTGGGTCGAAAAGGACTAGAAATGGATCATCAGAACGCGCTCGACGAAACGCTGGTCACGCTGACCGCGGACATCGTCGCCGCTCATGTCAGCAACAACAGCGTCGCCGTCTCGGACCTGCCGCTGCTTATCCAGAACGTGCACGGCGCGCTCGCGGGTCTTGGCGGCGCCGCGCCCGAGCCCGAGACGAAGCAGGAGCCGGCGGTGTCGGTCCGCGCCTCGATCAAGCCGGACTATCTGGTCTGCCTCGAGGACGGCAAGAAGCTCAAGATGCTCAAGCGCCATCTGATGACGCATTATCAGATGACGCCCGAGCAGTACCGCGCCAAGTGGAACCTGCCCGCCGACTATCCGATGGTCGCGCCCAACTATGCCGAGCAGCGCCGGAGCCTGGCCAAGAAGATCGGCCTGGGCACCAAGCGCCGCAAGCGTTGATAGGATCGGCGGCTCGGGCACGCGTCCGGGCTGCCGCCCCCGTTCTTGCGAGTCGTTCGCTAACCCACGCACTTCCCTCGGCGCGCGCGTCCGATTACATCGGCGCCATGCCCCGGAAAATCGACCTCGAAGCCCTTTGCCATGAAAAGGGCCTGCGCATCACCGAACAGCGGCGCGTGATCGCCCGCGTCCTGTCCGAAGCCGAAGATCATCCCGACGTGGAAAAGGTCTATGCCCGCGCCTCCGCGATCGACAGCGGCATCTCGATCGCCACCGTCTATCGCACCGTCCGCCTGTTCGAGGAGGCGGGCATCCTCGACCGCCACGATTTCGGCGACGGTCGCGCCCGCTACGAGCCCGCGCCAGAGGCGCATCACGACCATCTGATCGACGTCGAGAGCGGCAAGGTGATCGAGTTCGTCGATCCCGAGCTCGAGCTTCTCCAAAAGCAGATCGCCGAGCGGCTGGGCTTTCGCCTCGTCGATCACCGGATGGAACTCTACGGCGTCGCGCTCGACCGCAAGTCGTGAGCGATCGTGCCGCCGCCGCGCATGAACGCCGCATGCGCGCGGCGGCGGGCCAGCCCGCCCCGCTGATCCTGTCGCAGCGGCTGCGCCTGATCCTCCGCATCGCGATGCTGGTGCTGGCGGCGGCGATCGCGGTGCCGCTCCATTATCTCTGGCGGCTGTTGCGGCTCTCGTCGCCCTGGCCGCGGCTGTTCCTCGGCACCTGCGCGCGGATTGCGGGGGCGCGGGTCAAGTGCATCGGCACCCCGCTGAAGCGCGACGTGTTCTACATCGCCAACCATGTGAGCTGGATCGACATTCTCGCGATCGCCGGCACCAGCGGCTCGGCCTTCGTCGCCAAGGCCGAATTGGAAAAGGCACCCGTCGTCGGCTGGCTCGCGAGCCTCAACCGTACCGTCTACGTCTCGCGCGAATCGCGGATGAAGGTCGCCGAGCAGATCAACGCACTGCGCGACGCGTTCGCCGACAACTGGTCGGTGACGGTGTTTCCGGAGGGGACGACGACCGACGGCCAGTCGCTTCTCCCCTTCAAGTCGCCGCTGCTCTCGGTCCTCGACCCGCCGCCGCCCGGCGTGCTCGTCCAGCCGATCCTGATGATCTACGACGCGCGCGGCCGCGATCTCGCCTGGATCGGCGACGAGAGCGGCAAGGACAACGCGATCCGGGTGCTGGCGCGCGCGGGCAGCTTCGGCGTGCGCTGTGTCTTCCTCGACCCCTTCCACCCGCGCGACTATCCGGGTCGCAAGGCGATCGCCGCCGAGGCCCGCCGCCGGATCGAGGAGGCCTTTTCGGTCCGCACCGGCCGCCCGCTCGAACCGTTCGTCGGCCACGACTGGTGGGCCGGGCGCCGTGGTGACGAGAGCGCCTGAACGCGCTAAGGCCGCGGCCATGACGACCCCTCCCAAGACCTTCCACGTCAAGTCGTTCGGCTGCCAGATGAACGTCTATGACGGCGAGCGCATGGGCGAGTTGATGGCGGCCGAGGGCATGACCGCGACCGCCGATGCCGACGCCGCCGACCTCGTCGTGCTCAACACCTGTCACATTCGCGAGCGGGCGACCGAGAAGGTCTATTCGGACATCGGCCGCATCCGAAAGAATGCGCGCGTGCAGGGCCGCGAGCCGATGATCGCCGTCGCCGGCTGCGTCGCGCAGGCCGAGGGGGCGGAGATCGTCGCACGTGCGAAGGTGGATGTCGTGGTGGGGCCGCAGGCGTATCACAACCTGCCCGGCCTCGTCGCCCGCGCCGCCTCGGGTGCGCCCGCGCTCGACACCGACATGCCGGCGGAGTCGAAGTTCGGCGCCCTCCCCCGCCGCCGCCGGGTCGGCCCCTCGGCGTTCCTGACGGTGCAGGAAGGGTGCGACAAATTCTGCACCTATTGCGTCGTCCCCTATACCCGCGGAGCCGAGGTCAGCCGGCCGATGGCGGCGATCGTCGACGAGGCCAAGGCGCTGGTCGACGCCGGCGCACGCGAGATCACGCTGCTCGGCCAGAACGTCAACGGCTGGCGCGCCCCAGAATCAGAGGGGGCCGACGCGAACGGGCTGGAGGCACTGATCCATGCGCTCGACCGGATCGAGGGGCTGGCGCGCATCCGCTATACGACCAGCCATCCCAACGACATGACCGACGGCCTGATCGAGGCACATGCGTCGGTCGAGAAGCTGATGCCGTTCCTCCATCTGCCGGTACAGGCGGGCAGCGACCGGGTGCTGAAGGCGATGAACCGCAGCCACAGCCGCGACAGCTATCTCCGCCTGATTGAACGCATCCGCGGCCGCTGTCCCCACATCGCGCTGTCGGGCGACTTCATCGTCGGCTTCCCCGGCGAAACCGATGCGGAGTTCGAGGAGACGCTGAGCCTTGTCGACGCGGTCGGCTATGCGCAGGCGTTCAGCTTCAAATACAGCCCGCGGCCCGGCACGCCCGCCGCGACAATGGACGGCGCGGTGCCGGCGGACGTGATGGACGAGCGGCTCCAGCGGCTTCAGGCCGCGCTCAACCGCGATCAGGCCGCGTTCAATGCCGCGTCGCTCGGCCGCACGTGCACCGTGCTGATCGAACGCAAGGGCAAGCTGCCCGGCCAGATGCTCGGCAAGTCGCCCTGGCTGCAATCGGTCCACCTGATGACCGACGCAGGCATCGGCGACCTGGTCGAGGTGGAGGTGGTGCGCGCCGATCCCAATTCGCTGGCGGGCGTCGAGCGCGTCCGCGCCGCCGCGTGACCGAAAGGCCACGCTGAACCGGCGACGCGCGCTTGGGTCATTTTCGCGTTGTACGGCGTTCCTACAGTCTGACAGACTGTTGTTGTGAAGCGTGAAAGGATCGCATGAGCCGCAAGCCCGTCCCCGCCCGCGCGGGGGAGAAGTCGCGCATCGAGATCGCCTTCGACCGGCCGGAGATGCTGCCCCAGCTGTTCGGCGAATATGACACCAACCTCGTCGCGCTCGAAAACCGCCTCGGCGTCTACATCACCGCGCGCGGCGACAAGGTGGGGATCGAGGGGACGGCCGAAAGCGTGGCGCTCGCCCGTGACGTGCTGCAAGGGCTCCATTCGCGGCTGCTCCAGGGGCAGGAGATCGACCCCGGCCTCGTCGACGCGGTGATCGCGATGGCGTCGGAGCCGACGCTCGACGGCATCATCCGCCGCGATCCCTCCGCCCCGCCGCCGATCATGATCCGGACGCGCAAGAAGACGATCGTCCCGCGGTCGGCGGCGCAAACCTATTACATGCAGGAATTGGTCGGCAACGACATCATCTTCGCACTCGGGCCGGCGGGCACCGGCAAGACCTATATCGCCGTGGCACAGGCGGTGGCGCAGCTCATCTCGGGCAGCGTCCAGCGCCTGATCCTGTCGCGCCCCGCGGTCGAGGCGGGCGAAAAACTGGGCTTCCTGCCCGGCGACATGAAGGACAAGGTCGACCCGTATCTGCGCCCCCTCTACGACGCGCTCTACGACTGCCTGCCCGCCGAACAGGTGGAGCGGCGGATTGCCAGCGGCGAGATCGAGATCGCGCCGATCGCCTTCATGCGCGGGCGCACGCTCGCCGACGCCTTCGTCATTTTGGACGAGGCGCAGAACACGACGCCGATGCAGATGAAGATGTTTCTCACCCGCTTCGGCCAGAACAGCCGGATGGTGGTGTGCGGCGACCCGAACCAGACCGACCTGCCCGGCGGCGTCGGCGCCTCGGGCCTCAACGACGCGGTGCAGCGGCTGGAAGGCATCCAGGGCCTGTCGATCGTCCGCTTCACTGCCGCCGACGTGGTCCGCCACCCGATCGTCGGACGGATCGTCAATGCCTATGAGGGCGGTGAGTGAGTTGCGATTCGCGCGGGCCGCCCCTAGCTGCACGCGCAATGACCGAGGCGAAGACAAGATGATCGAAGTGGCCGTCCAGGCCGAGGGCGACTGGGGCGACGAGGCCGAGTGGGAGGCCATCGCCGACCGCGCCGCGCGCGCGGCAATCGGTCGGACGCCGCAGGCCGAATGGCTGGCGAACCCCGCGTCGATCGAGATCGCCGTCCGCCTGACCGACGACGACGAGGTGCACACGCTCAACCGGCAATATCGGGGCAAGGACAAGCCGACCAACGTCCTGTCCTTTCCGATGATCCAGCCCGACCTGCTCGATACCGTCACGCAGAACAGCGACGATGGCGAGGTGCTGCTCGGCGACATCGTGCTCGCCCGCGGCGTCTGCGTCGCGGAGGCGGCGGACCGCGGCGTGACGCCATCGGAACATGCCACGCACCTGATTGTTCACGGGTGCCTTCATTTGCTAGGCTATGACCATCAGAATGATGGCGAGGCCGAGGCGATGGAAGCGATCGAGCGCGCCGTCATGGCCGAGCTCGGCCTGCACGACCCCTATCCCATCCAAGAGGACTGACGACCCCCAATGCCCGAGGGCCAAAGTACCAGCGCCGGAAACGGCGACCTTCATCAAGCTGCCGATGGCGGCATCTGGCGCGGCCTTCGCGCCTTTCTCTTCGGCGACGACAATCACGAGACGCTGCGCACGCGCATCGAGGACGTGATCGCCGAGCATGAGCAGGAGGCGGAACGCCCCGTCGCGGGCGACCTTGCCCCCGTCGAGCGGCAGATGATCCGCAACCTCCTTCATTTCGGCGAGCGCGATGCCGGCGACGTCGGCGTGCCGCGCGCCGACATCACCGCGGTCGAGGAAAAGACCGCCTTCGCCGACCTCGTCCAGTGTTTCGCGAAGGAAGGGCACAGCCGCCTGCTCGTCTATCGCGAAAACCTCGACGACGTGATCGGCATGGTCCACATCAAGGACGTGTTCGCGATCCTCGCCTCGGGCGAGCCGCATCCGGCGACGCTGGACGGCCTGATCCGCGAGCCACTCTACGTGCCGCAGTCGATGGGGGCGATCGACCTCCTCCTCCAGATGCAGACCAGCCGCACGCACCTGGCGGTCGTGCTCGACGAATATTCGGGCACCGAAGGGCTCATCACGATCGAGGATCTGGTCGAGGAGATCGTAGGCGCGATCGAGGACGAGCACGACGACGCGCCGCACGACCTGCTCGTGCCGATCGAGGGCGGCGCGTGGGAAGCCGATGCGCGCGCCGAACTGGAGGATGCCGCCCGCCTCGTCGATCCGCGATTGGGCGAAGTGGAAGAAGACGTGGAAACGCTCGGCGGCCTCGCCTTCGTCCTCGCCGGTCATGTGCCGCAGGCGGGTGCCTGCCTGAAGCACCCGAGCGGCTGGCAGCTCGAGATCGTCGAGGCCGATTCGCGCCGCGTCGCCAAGCTCCGCCTGCACCCCCCGCGCGAGGAAGCGCCGGAGGAGTAACGTTCAGCCCGCCTTGAGCTTCGCCGACTGGAGGTGCCAGCGGCGTTGCTCGGCGGTGGAACCGTCCACGTTGTTGACGCGGCGGACGACGTAGCTGCCGGTGAATCGCTGGCGGCGGCCGTCGGCGAGCACCGCATCCACCGTGACGGGCACCGTCGCGTAGAGCGATCCGGCGCCGCCCTCCACTACCTGCTCCCGCGCCGACACCTTGACGCTCACCGTATCGGCGAAGCCGCGCGCGAAGTCGGCGTAGGATTTGCCGCTCGCCTGCCCCTCGCCGCCCCATTGCGCATAGGCGACCGGATAGTCGCGGGCGTTGATCGCGTCGTAATAGAGCCGCACCGCGTCCGCCGCCTGCTCCGCCTCGCCCGGCGCGCCGCATTCGCGCGGGCGATCGTCGCCGAAGAGGGCGCAGGAACGGATGATCTCCGACCGGATCATCGCGCAGCTGTTGCCGGCGTTGCACGGCGGGCGCGTCGCGGGGGAGACGGCGCGGCACTGATCGACCAAGGCCTTCGCCTCCGCCGCGCCGATCTCCGCCGAGCAGGCGCGCGGTCCGCTCGGGATCGGGCTGGCGGGCGCGCTTGCCGGTACGGGCGTCGGCAGCGCGGCGACATCGCCGCCCATGCTCGTCGCCGCGTTGGAGGAGGCCGCGGGCACGGTGGTCGTGCCGTTATCGGCCCCCGCCACGGGCTGCTCCGGACTGCCGCTGCATGCGGCGAGCAGGAGCGACAGGGTGAGCGCGGGCGCGAGCATCTTCATGCCGGCTGAAAACCGCCGGCGTCGCTCCGGTTCCGGCCGTGCCGGCTTCGTACGCCCAACCCTTTCGCTTTCCCGCCGAGCCGCTATCTCAAGCCCATGCGCAAACACATCCTGATCGTCCTTGGCCTGTTGATCGCGTTCGGCGCGGGCGTCTTCTGGTATCTCTCCCGCCCCGATCAGGCGCGGATTCCGATCGAGCAGGTGATGGGCAAGACCCCGCGCATCACCGCGCCCCGCCAGCAATATTTTCCGACGATCGGCATTGCCGACCCGGTGGGCTGGGCGAACGGCGCCAAGCCCGTGCCCGCCGCCGGCCTTGCGGTCGACGCCTTTGCCAGCGGGCTCGACCATCCACGCTGGATGTATTTGCTGCCCAACGGCGACGTGCTGGTCGCCGAGACCAACGGGCCGAAGCGCGAGGGCGGCGGCATCGTCAAGCGCGTGCAGGCGTGGCTGATCGGCAAGGCGGGCGGCGGCGTCCCCTCCGCCAACCGCATCACCCTGCTGCGCGACGCGGACGGCGACGGCCGGGCGGAAGTGAAGACCCCGCTCATCCAGAACCTCAACTCGCCGTTCGGCATGGCGCTGGTCGGCGACTGGCTCTACGTCGCCAACACCGACGCCTTGGTCCGCTTCCCCTTCAAGGTCGGCCAGACCAGGATCGACGCGAAGCCCGAACTGGTCGTCAAGCTGCCCCCGGCGGGCAACCACTGGAGCCGGAACGTCATCGCCAATCCGAACGGCAACAGCCTGTTCGTCGCGGTCGGTTCGGATTCGAACATCGGCGAGAACGGCCTCGACCGCGAGAAGTACCGCGCCAACATCCTCGAGGTGTTTCCCAAGCAGAAGATCACCCGGATCTATGCCGCCGGCCTGCGCAATCCGGTCGGCATGGCGATCAACCCCGCCGACAAGACGCTTTGGACCGTCGTCAATGAGCGCGACATGATCGGGTCGGACGTGCCGCCCGATTACCTCACCCGCGTCGAGTTCGGCGGCTTCTATGGCTGGCCGTGGAATTACTGGGGCGGATATACCGACGAGCGGGTGCAGCCGCAGCGGCTGGACCTGCGCGAATATACCCGCCGGCCCGATTATGCGCTGGGGCCGCACACCGCCTCGCTCGGCCTTGCCTTCAGCGACGCGGTGAAGCTCGGCGGGCGCTATGCCTATGGCGCGTTCATCGGCCAGCACGGGTCGTGGAACCGCGAGCCGCCGGCTGGCTACAAGGTGCTGTTCGTGCCGTTCGGCGGCAAGGGCTTCCCCACCGGCGCGCTACCGACCGAAGTGCTCGGCGGCTTCCTCGACAAGGAGGGCCGCGCACAGGGCCGCCCGGTCGGGGTGATCGGCGACAGGACCGGCGCGCTGCTGGTGGCGGACGACGTTGGCAACGTTATCTGGCGCGTGCGGCCGGCGGGGTAAACTTTCCAAGCCCCTCCCTTCCAGGGAGGGGAGTGGAACCGCCGTTGCCAATCCGTTCTCCATCGCCGATAGCCGTCCCGTGCGCGCCTACCCCGCCCTCCACGCCAGCCATGCCGGCATCTGGATCGCCGACATGCTCGGCGCGCGCGCGGTCGGGCGGGGCGAGGCGATCGGCTTCGCCGCCGACACGCCCGCGCTCGTCCTCAATGCGCCGCTGATCGGCCAGCGGCTGGGGCATGCCGAGCTTTCGGGCCTCGACCTGCTCGAACTCTACGCTTTCCTCTTCCCCGCGCGTTTCGTCGTGCCCACCCCCGCCGGCCTCGCCCGCGCGATCGGGCTGGAACCGCCGGCAGACGACGCGGCGGTCGCACCGTTCCTGATCGAGGCAACGCAGCGGCTGCTCGGGACCCCGGACGGCGACTGGCCCGAGCGGGAAGGGGCATGGCATTCGCTGCAATCGCTGGCCCGCGCGCGCTGGCCTTGGGCGCCGCTGCTCGCCGACCGAATCCCCAAGCCCGCGGTGCCCGAACGCTGGCTGTTCTCGAAGCTGCCCGAGTGGGAGGAAGCCGCCCCCCGCCCCGCCCCGCGCACGATCACACTGGACGAGGACGTGGTGCTCGGCCGCCTGCACAAGCTGACGGGCGCGGGCGCCGAGCAGCGCACCGGCCAGCGCCGCTTCGCCATCGCCGCCGCCCACGCCTTTGCCCCGCGCACCGGGCGTGAGGCGCCGAACATGGTGCTCGCCGAAGCAGGCACCGGCATCGGCAAGACATTGGGCTATCTCGCCCCCGCCTCGCTCTGGGCGGAACGGGCGGGCGGCGCGGTGTGGGTGTCGACCTTCACCAAGGCGCTGCAACGGCAATTGTCGGCGGAGGGCGCACGGCTGATCCCCGACGCCGCCGAGCGCCGCCGCCGCATCGTCACGCGCAAGGGGCGCGAGAATTACGTCTGCCTCCTCAATCTCGAGGACGCACTTCAGGGCGGGTTCGGCGGGCGCGCGGCGATCCTGGCGCAATTGGTCGCACGCTGGGCCGCCTATACCGCCGATGGCGACATGGTCGGCGGCGACCTGCCCGGGTGGCTGCCGACGCTGTTCCGCCGCAACGGATCGACCGCCCTCACCGACCGCCGCGGCGAGTGCGTCTATGCCGGCTGCCCGCATTACCGGAAATGCTTCATCGAGCGGGCCGCGCGCGCGAGTGCCGAGGCCGATCTGGTCATCGCCAACCACGCGCTCGTCATGGTCAACGCCGCCCGCGGGCGCGAGAGCGCGACGCGGCCGACGCGCATCGTGTTCGACGAGGGCCACCACCTGTTCGAGGCGGCCGATTCGATGTTCGGCGTCGCGCTGACCGGCGCCGAGACGATCGAGCTTCGCCGCTGGATCACCGGTCCCGAAAGCGGCGGGCGCGGGCGGCGGCGCGGGCTGTCGGCGCGTTTGTCGGATGTGGCGAGCTATGACGAGGCGGGCGGCCGCGCGATCGCCGACATGGTCGAGGGGGCACGCGCGCTTCCGTCCGAGGGCTGGATCGCCCGCGTCGCGCAGGGCGAGCCCTTCGGCGCGATCGAGGCGCTGCTGGGTGCCGTCCGCGGCCTCGTCTACGCGCGCGACGAGGGGGCGGCGGAGGGCGGCTACGGCCTGGAGACCGAGCTTGCCGAACCCTCGCCCGAACTGGTCGAGGCGGCGGGCGCGGCGGCGGCAGCGCTGGATGCGCTGGTGCGCCCGATGGTGGCGCTTGGGCATCGGCTGGAGGCGGTGCTGGCGGACGGGCCGGACTGGCTCGACGGCCCAGCGCGCGCACGGATCGAGGGGGCGATCGCCTCATTGGGCTGGCGGCGCGACATGGTGGGGGCGTGGAGCGCGCTGGTCCAGCGCGTCGGTGGCCCCGCCGATCCCGATCATGTCGACTGGCTGGCGGTCGACCGGGTCGAGGGGCGCGAATATGACATGGGCCTGCACCGCCGCTGGCTCGACCCCACGCGCCCCTTTGCCGAGACGGTGCTAAAGCCCGCGCACGGCGTCGTTGTCGCCTCGGCGACGCTGCGCGCCGGTGGCGACTGGGACGTGGCGGAGGCGCGATCGGGCGCGCAGCACCTGACCCTCGCACCCCATCGGTTCGAGGCGGCAAGCCCCTTCGACTATGCCGCCAACGCGCGCGTCCTCCTCGTCAACGACGTGAAGCGCGGCGACGTGCCGGCGCTGGCGAACGCCTATGCGCGGCTGATCGTGGCGTCGGGGGGCGGCGTGCTCGGCTTGTTCACCGCGATCCGGCGGCTGCGCGGCGTTCACGCCCGCATCGCCGACCGGCTGGCGCGCGAGGGGCTGCCGCTGCTCGCCCAGCATGTCGATCCGATCGACACGGGGACGCTGGTCGACATCTTCCGCGACGATCCCAAGGCGTCGCTGATCGGCACCGACGCGCTGCGTGACGGGGTGGACGTGCCCGGCCGCTCACTGCGCCTCGTCGTCATGGAGGGGGTGCCCTGGCCCAAGCCCAGCGTCCTTCACGCCGCGCGGAAACTGGCGATGGGGGGCAAGGCCTACGACGACCGCATCGTCCGCGCCCGCCTCGCCCAGGCGTTCGGGCGGCTGATCCGCCGCGCCGACGATCGCGGCGCGTTCGTCCTTTTGTCCTCGGCCTGCCCGACGCGCCTGCTCGACGCCTTTCCGGCGGGGACGCGCGTCGATCGCGTCAGCCTCGATGAGGCGTGCGAGATCGCGGCGGCACTGGCCTTTGCGCCCGCCATCGGGCAAGAGGGCGCCGTCACGAGATAAACGGAGAGCCCATGCCGAGCCTGACGCTGCTGCGCCACGCCAAGTCGAGCTGGGACGATACCGTCACCCGCGATTTCGACCGTCCGCTCAACGCCCGCGGCCGGCGCGCCGCCGTCGTCGTCGGCACGTGGATGAAGCGCGAGGGGCTGGCGTTCGACCATATCGTCGCCTCTCCCGCGGTCCGCGTGATCGAAACGCTGGAGGGGGTGAGCGAGGGCTACGGCCAGCCAATCGCACCCGACTGGGACAAGCGCATCTACCTCGCCTCCTCGGCGACATTGCTCGATCTGGTGCGCGAGTTTCCAGCCGGCCGCGAGCACGCGCTGATGGTCGGCCACAATCCGGGGCTCGAGGACCTCGTCCTTGGCCTCGTCGCCGAAACGGGCGGTTCGCCGCTCAGGGGCGAGGTCGAGGCCAAGTACCCGACCGCCGCGGTCGCGGTGCTGCGCTGGGACGGCGGCTGGGCCGATGTGCGAGAGGGCGGCGCCACGCTCGACCGCTTCGTGCGCCCGCGCGACCTGGCCGAGGGGCTCGGCCCCGACGACTGAGCCGTGACCGATCCGCTGCCCGCCGGGACCGTCCATGCGCTGCCCGCCGATCTGGCGGCGGCGCTGGCGGAGGCCGGGGCGGCATGGCGCACGCTGACGCCACTCGCCCGCAACAAGTTCGTCTGCTGGATCGAGGATGCCAAGCGCCCGGCGACGCGCGCGCACCGCATCGCGCGCACCGTCGGCGAGATTGCCGGGGGCAAGCGCCGCCCCTGCTGCTGGCCCGGCTGCATCCACCGCGACGACAAGCCGCCGGGTCGCTGGCAACAGGCGATGCTGAACGAAAAGGGGCGTCGCGGCTGACCCGCGACGCCCCTTCGATTTTCGGAGGGACGAGCGGCCTTACTTCTTGACCTCTGCCGCCTTCTCCGCCGCGGCGGGATCGACCGACGGCGCGCCCGAGGCGGGGACCGCGCGATCTTCCATGTCGGCAGTCGGCGTCCCCTCGGTCACGTTGGCGGCGGCGGCGTTCTCGCTCGGCGTCTCGCCCTCGGCCGCCGGGGCAGCGCCCGCAGCGGGGGCGGCCGGCAGCGGCAGGTTCGAGCCCTGCGAGTTGAGATACGCGATGACGTTCGCGCGCTCCTGCGGGTTCGACAGGCCGGCGAAGCTCATCTTGGTGCCCGGCGCGTACTTGCGCGGGCTGGTCAGCCACTTGTTCAGCGATTCGAAGTCCCAATTGCCCTGGATCGACTTCAGCGCGTCCGAATAGGCGAAGCCGGCCTGATGGCCGTGCGGCTTGCCGATCACGCCGTATAGGTTCGGACCGATCCCGGCCGCGCCGCCCGAATTGATCGTGTGGCACGAGGCGCACTTCTTGAACACCTCGGCCCCCGCGGCCGGATCGGCGGTGGCGAGGAGCGTGGCGATCGGCACTTCGGCCGCGCCACCGCCGGCGCCCGCCTCTACGACGCCCTCGACCGGGTAGCCGGGCTTTTCGGGCGCTTCGCTGTCGTACACCATCCCGCTGACGATGGTCAGGCCAAGGGCCGCGACGCATCCTGCCAGAACCCAGCCCGCGATCGTGTTCGTACGATTGTCCATTGCGCTGCCGATTGCCCGTTCAAAATGAAAATCGGCCTTCCCTTAGAGGCGCTTTCCGGGCGCGGCAAGCCGCGGTTGCGCTGCGACGAACCGGGGGCTAACCGGCCGGGCCATGGAACAGTTCGCCGCCCCCGCCCGCCCGCTGGTCGAGGCGATGACACAGGCCGCCGCCGCCGCGCCCGACCGCGCGGTCGCGTTTCAGGGTGCGCCGGGCGCCAACAGCCATGTCGCGCTGGCACAGGCGTTTCCGGGCGCGCTGCCGCTTCCGTGCTTCGATTTCGCCGATGCGATCGACGCGGTGCGCGACGGCCGGGCCGATTGCGCGATCATCCCGATCGAGAACTCGCTGCACGGCCGCGTCGCCGACATCCATTTCCTGTTGCCCGAATCGGGGCTGGTCATCACCGGCGAGCATTTCCTGCCGATCCGCCACGCGCTGCTCGGCACCGGCGCCCGCGACGAGGTGGTCGAGGCGATCAGCCATCCGCAGGCGCTCGGCCAATGCCGCCACTGGCTGCGCGCGCACGGCATCCGCCCGGTGAGCTATCCCGATACGGCGGGCGCCGCCGCGCTGGTGGCGGAGCGGCGCGAGCCGGGCACCGCCGCGCTGGCCCCCGCCGCCGCCGCGCCGCTTTATGGCCTGAACGTGCTCGCCGACGATATCGCCGATGGTGAGCATAACGTGACTCGCTTCGTCGTCCTCGCCCGCGGCTCGCGCCCGCTGGTGGGCGAAGGACCGTTCATGACGACGCTGATCTTCGCGGTGAAGAACGTGCCGGCGGCACTCTACAAGGCGCTCGGCGGGTTCGCGACCAACGGCGTGAACATGACCAAGCTGGAAAGCTATCAGCGCGGCGCGAGCTTCGCCGCGACCGAATTCTATGCCGACATCACCGGGCGCCCGGGCGACGCGAACGTCGACCGCGCCCTGGAGGAATTGGGCTTCCATTCGGCTTGGGTGCGGGTGCTTGGGAGTTACAAGCAAGCGCTGGATCGCGGCTGAGCGACGTACCACGGCGAAGGTCGAGGTACTGACCTACGGGGCAGGTCGATCGACCCACCATTTCAGCAACGTGTGCGCGATCGCATAGGGCGGCGGCGCGATGAACCGCGCCCGCGCCTCCCCCGCCAGCGCCGCTGCCACGTCGCTGCGGCTCGCCCAGAAGCAATCCTCGAGCTCGCTGGTATCCACGTCGAGCGCATCGCCCTCCGCCGTCGACACGCACGCGATCATCAGTTGGGACGGGAACGGCCATGGCTGGCTGGCGACATAGCGCACGTCGTGGACGCGGACGCCCGCTTCCTCGAACAGTTCGCGCGCGACGGCTTCCTCGATCGATTCGCCCGGCTCGACGAAGCCGGCGAGCGCCGAATAACGCCCCGGCGGCCAGCCGATCCCGCGCCCGACGAGCACGCGGCCGTCATGTTCGGCGAGCATGATGACGACCGGATCGGTGCGCGGGAAATGTTGCGCGGCGCAACTCGGGCATTCGCGCGCCCAGCCGCCCTTGGCGAAATCGCTTGGGGATCCGCAGCGCGCGCAGAAGCGGTGGCGGCCGTGCCAGTCGGTGATGCTCCGCGCCTCGGCATAAAGCGCCATCTCCTGATTTGGGAGCGCGCCGAGCGCGTTCATCAGGTCGGGGCCGCGCCGCCCGCCCTCGGTCGTCCCGCCGGGCACCGCCGCGAACAACGGCACGCCGTCGGCAAGCCCAAGCAGAATGAGGTCGCGCTCCCCCGCCCCGACCGCGCGCCATGCCAGCCGACCGTCCTCGATCACCGGGTCGAGGCCGTCCAGCCGCAGCACTCGCGCCGCCGGATCGGCCGCCGCCGCGGCAAGACCCTCGGGATCGGCGCGCAGCCGGTCGGCGCGGTCGATCCCCGCGCCGGTAAAGCCCGGCCTCACCGCTTCAGGTCGCCGTACAGCGCCTTGATGATGTCGGTGCGCAGCGGCCATTTCTCCGCCGGGAAGTAATTGACCATGCCGACCCCGCGCACTCGCTTCTTCGGGTCGACGAACGCGATCGTCCCCGCCGCACCGCCCCAGCCATAGGTGCCCGCCCCCGGCCCGCCGGGCACGTCCTGGAGCAGCACCGACCCGCCCGCGCCGAAGCCGGTGTTCGGCCCCGCGCTGCCGCCGGTCGCGGCATCGATGCGCGTATAGCTGACGCCCGCTGGCAGCAGGTTCGACATGGCCAGCCGCGCGGTTTCGGGCTTCAGGATGCGCTTGCCGTCGAGTGTGCCGTAGTTCTGGAGCATCGCCAGGAACCGGTCATAGTCGCGCGCCGACATGACGAGGCCCGCGCCGCCATAGGGAAAGCTCGGCGCGTCGAGGAAGACCGAGGTCGCGCCGGGATCGAGCGGGACGAGATTGTCGCCCACCCACGCATTGTTGTCGGCCAGCCGCCCCGCCTCGCTCGCCGGCACCTGAAAGAAACTCGACTTCATGCCCAGCGGATCGAAGATGCGCGTCTGGACGAACCGCTCGAACGGCATCTTCGCCGCCGCCTCGATCACCGCGCCCAGCACGTCGAGGCCGATGGAGTAGCTCCACTTCGTCGCCGGGTCGGCGATCAGCGGCAGCGTCGCAGTGCGTTCGGCGAATTCCTTGAGCGACTTGGGCCGCACCGCCTTGCCCTGCGCCTCGGTCTGGCGGTTGAGCGCGGCGGGGATGATGCCCAGCCGCTCATATTCCTTGAGCAGCGGCCCCTTGGTGATGATGTTGTAGCCGAGGCCCGCGGTGTGGGTCAGGAGGTGCCGCACCGTGATCTCGCGCGCCGCCGGCCGGCTGGCGAGGCTGTTGTCGGGATCGGTCAGCACCTTCATCGACTTGAAGCCGGGGAAGAAGTCGCTGATCGGCTGGTCGAGCTTGAGCTTGCCTTCCTCGACCAGGATCATCGCGGCGATGCCGGTGATCGGCTTGGTCATCGAATAGACGCGCCAGAGCGTGTCGGGCGTCGCCGCAGCCGCGTTGGGCGCGAGGCCGATGCGCCCCTTGGCGAGCAGCAGCGGCGGCGCGTCGTCATGCCCGACCGCGACGGCGATGCCGGGCGTCCGCTTCTCCGCAACGTACAGGTTGACGAGCGCGCGGACGGCGGGGAGATCGGTCCTGGCGGGGGCGGCGGATACAGGCTTGCGCATCGCTTGTGCCGCCAGCGGCATCGGCGAAACGAGTGCCGCCATCATCGCCGTGCCGATCATCCACCGCATGCATCATCCTCCCGAAACAGTCTCGCTGCCCTGGCAAAGACGGTGGGCAGCCCAGCCGACTCGATGTCGGCGACCGGCCACCATTCGCCCTCACCCGGCGGGGTGTGCCCGTCCCACCGGGCGGCGGCAAGCGCGCAGACGAGCTCGAAATGCGTGAAGCCGTGCGTCGCGGTCGCGGGCAGAACTCGCCAATCGGCCGCGACTGGCGCGCCGTCGAGCCCGGGCGAAGCCTCCTGCCACGGCCCGGTGGGCAGCGCGCGCATCCCGCCCAGCAATCCTTTATCGGGCCGGCGAACCAGCCATACCCGATCGCCGTGCGTCATCCAGAACATCGTCCCCCGCCGCAGCGGCCGCACCTTCTTCGCGGCTTTCACCGGATAGCGCTCCGGCGCGCCCTCCATCCGCGCCGCACAAGGGCCGGCGATCGGGCAGATCAGGCACTTCGGCTTGCGCGGGGTGCAGATGCGCGAGCCGAGGTCCATCATCGCCTGCGCGAAGTC
>CAJYLT010000072.1 GCA_913775795.1 uncultured Sphingomonas sp.
TCGCTGAGCGCGATGGTGTGGACGGCCAACGCGGCCTGCACCGGCTTTCCGCTGGCGCGGCACAACGTCTTCTTCTCGACCGACTATCGCGCCGAGTTCGACGCGCTGCGTGCCGGTCGGCTGGCCGATACGCCCACCGTCTATCTGTGCGCGCAGGATCGCGGCGATGCCGGCGGCGCGCAGCCGGGGGCCGAGCGCATCCAGATCATCGTCAACGCGCCCGCCATTGGCGACGGCGCGCCCCTTACACATCAGGAGATCGAGCGGTGCAGGCGGCAGATGCTGGACGGCGTTTCGCGGGCGGGGCTTTCGCTCGATCTGGGGGAAGCAGCGGTCTTGACGACGCCGCACGATTTCGCGCGCCTCTGTCCGTCGACGGGTGGAGCCCTTTATGGACCGGCCTCGCACGGATGGGCGGCGTCCTTCCGCCGGCAGGGCAGCCGGACGTCGATCCCTGGGCTCTATTGCGCGGGCGGGAGCACGCACCCGGGCGCCGGCGTCCCGATGGCGGCGCTTTCCGGCCGGCTAGCCGCCGAATGCTTGGTGCAGGACCGCGTTTCGACGTCGTGGTGGCACCGCAGGGCTATGCCTGGTGGTATGTCGACGCGACCAGCGACTGCGGGCGCTACGGGCTGACGATCATCGCGTTCGTCGGCAGCGTTTTCTCACCATACTACAAGATCACGGGGCGGCGGCGGCCGGACAATCACTGCGCGATCAACGTGTCGCTGACCGGCAAGGGGGCGGGTGCCTGGGCGATGACGGAGCGGGGGCAGGGCCGCGTCGACCGGGGCCGCGACCATTTTCGGGTCGGGCCGAGCGGGCTGTGCTGGGACGGCGACGCGCTGACGATCGACATCGACGAATGGTCGGCGCCGCTGCCCTACCGCGTGAAGGGGCGGGTGCGGATCAGCCCGGAGATGATCGGGACGACCGCCTTCATGCTCGACCCCGCCGGGCGACATCGCTGGCACCCCGTCGCGCCGCGCGCGCGGGTGGAGGTGCAGATGGACCACCCCGGCACAAGCTGGTCGGGCGACGGATACTTCGACTCGAACTTCGGCGACGAGGCGCTGGAGGCGGGGTTCGACGACTGGCACTGGTCGCGTGCGCATCTGAAGAACGACGTGGCGGTGCTGTACGAGGGGCGGCGGCGCGGCGGCGCGCCGTTCGAGCTCGCGCTGCGCTTCGACCGGCAGGGGCGGTGGCACGATTGCGTCCAGCCGCCCAAGGCGACGCTGCCGCGCACCGGCTGGCTGATCGAGCGGGCGACGCGGGCGGATGCCGATGCTGATCCGCGGGTGCTCAAGACGTGGATCGACGCGCCTTTCTACGCGCGCAGTGCGCTGTCGACGCGATTGTTCGGCGAGCCGGCACAGGCGGTGCACGAAAGCCTGTCACTCGGGCGGTTTCGCTCGCCCATCGTCCAGACCATGCTCCCCTACCGGATGCCGCGGGCGTTCTGGTGAGCGGTCCCGGCCGATCTCGCGGTTGATCGACACGAGCTGCCAGATGCCGAGGCCGAAGACGACGATGCCGACGACGGCCATGTCGAGCATGCCGAAGATGTGATCGCTCATGCCGCCTCCTCGATCGCGGCGAGGATCAGCGCCGCGATTTCGCCCGGTCGCTCTTCGTGCGCGAGATGGCCGAGGGCGGGCAAGCCGGTCGTTCGGCCATCGGGCACCATCGCCGCCGCTTCCCGCGCGGTCGCGATCGGGATCGCCGCGTCGCGCTCGCCGTGGATCAGGCGAAGCGGCGACCCGAGGCGGGGGAGGTCGCGCTTCAACGCCTCCAGATCCCAGTCCGCCATCATCGCGATCGCGGCGCCGACATGGCCTGAGTCGCGCAGCAGCCGCTCGTAGAACGCGATGCCCGCCGGCTCGATCGTCGATCCGGTGGCGCGCAAGACGAACCGAGCCGTCTCGCCCTGCATCCGCGCCATCCGAGCAAAGATGTGCGGCGCGAACGGGTTGACGAACAGGAGCTTCGCCAGCGTCGGGAACAGCGCGGCAGCAAGGCCGGGGAAGGGGAGGAGCGCCGCGCCGAGGCCGACGATCATGCGCGGTTCGGCGATGCCATTTAGCGCCATCCGCGCCGCTACCGCCGCACCCGCCGAATGGCCGACGATGGCGTGCGGCTCTACCTCGATCGTCTCAAGCAGCCCGCCGATCGCGCGCGCCATCGCCGGCATCGCTATCCCACCGGGCGGGCGGCCGGTCGAGAAGCCGTGCCCGGGCAGGTCGGGCGCAACGATAGTGTAGTGTGCGGCCAGCAGCGGCGTCAGGTCGCGCCAGCTATGCGTCGCCGCGCCCGTGCCGTGCAGGAGGAGCAGCGGCGGGCCATCGCCCATCACCTGAACGTGCCAGCGCAAGCCCCCTTGCGTGACGAAGCGGCTATGCTCGCGATGCGGCCAGTCGCGGCCCTCGACCGACCAGCGCAGGGTCACGCGGCCTGCACGGCGCTGATCGCGGCGTGCATCGTCGTCGCATCCGCGCGCGGCAGCGCGAGGTAGCGCGCGCGCATCGCCGCGGCGAGCATTGCGCCCTCGGGCCGGGGACGGGCGGAGATGTCGACGAACGCGGCGGCGATCCCCGCGAGCCCGATCGCGCGCGCGGCGCCGGCGGCATCGCGTTCGGCGACCGCCCGGACGGTGCCGCCGTCGGCGGCGATGTTGGCGCGGCCGTCGGTCAGCACGACGACGAACGGCGTGCGCCCGCGTGCCCGCGCGCTCTCGGCCAGCTCGCGCGCGGCATTGAGCCCCGCGGCAAGCGGCGTGCCCCCGCCGCCGGGCAGGTCGGCGAGCGACCGGCGCGCGCGCGTCAGCGAACGGGTGGGGGGCAGCAGCGTCTCGGCACTCGTCCCACGAAACGCGATCAGCGCAACCTCGGCCCGCTTCACATAGGCTTCGGCGAGCAAAAGCTCGACCGCCCCCTTCGCCTCGGCCAGCCGCGCCAGTGCCGACGAGCCCGAGGCATCGACGGCGAAGATCGTCAGCGCTTCCGCCCGAGCCTCGAACCGCCGGATGCGCAGGTCGTCGCGGCGAATCATCACGCGGCCCTCGCGCCCGCGCAGTCGCTGCCACGGCGCGGCTGCGCGCAGCGTGTCGATTAGCGACAGGCGTCTACCGCCGCCGGGCATCCCCGCCCGCGCACCGAGTGGCCGGCCGCGTGCATGGCCCAGCCGCCGCTCCCCCGCGCCGTTCGCGCGCGCGCGCTGGCGGCTCTTGCCCGCCGCGACCTGCGCCAGCAGGTCGGGGGGCAGCGCGGCCAGCGCGGCGGCGAGGACGAGATCGTCGAGCGGGGGCGTGTCCGATGCGGTCTCCTCCTGCCCGTCGCCGGGTTCGGGCGGCGGCGGGGGCGGGGCTTCGGCGGCTTCCGGCTCGGCAGGCCATTGCGTCGCGCGGGGCGCGAGGACCAGGCGGGCAGCGAGGGCGAGGTCGGCGTCGATCACCTGAGTGCGACCATCAGCCCGTGCTGCTGCCCGTGCCGCCAGCAGTGCGAACCACGGCGCGCGCGCCGAGGCGATGCCGAGCGCGGCGGCGGTGCCGACTAGTGCGTTGATCGCGCCGGGCATGTCCTCCGCGTGATCGGCTACCGTCACTGGCGAGAGCGTTGCGCCTGGCCGCGCGTCGGTCAGGTCGATGTGGAACGCCAGCCGCTCCATCAGCGGGGCGGGCGGCCGCGCGTCGGCCTCGACCCCGTCGTCGAAGGCGATCGTGACGAACCGAGCGTCGCCCGTGTCGATCGCCGCGGCGATGCGGCCGGCGACGGCCTCGGACAGCCGTTCAGCCATCGGCAGAACGACGAACCCGCCCGCGGCCTCCGCTAGTAACCCCTCGCGCCGGACCGGCCGCCCGGCGGCCAGCGTGACGGTCAGGTCGATCCCACCGAGAAGCCGGGCGTCGTCCACATTGACGGGGATGCGCCGCTCCGGCCCCAGACCGCTGCGCAATTCGGCAAGCACGGCCTCGCGCAGCATCTCGCCACCCTTCAGGACGACGCCTCCCAGGCGCGGGTCGATGGTGCAGAGGCGGGCGGCGGTCAGCGCGTCGCGAAGCGCATCGGGCGCCGCGACGCCCGGCGCGGTCACGCGGCCTGCGCCAGGTCGGCGAGCGCGCGTTCGATGCGGACGGTGGAGCCGGTTTCGTCGAGGACGTTGCGCCGCAGGCGATGGCGCAGCGCCATCGGCGCGACCGCGGCAACATGCGCGGGCGTCGCCTGAGCCACGCCCTCCAGCGCCGCGACCGCGCGGGCGCCGCGCATCAGCGTGAGTTCGCCGCGCAGGCCGTCGGCGCCCACCGCCATGCAGAGCTGCGCGGCATAGCCCAGCACCTCGTCAGGCACTTCCACGCCGGGCAGCGCGTCGCGCGCGCGGGCCAGCTGGCGGAGGGTCTTTCGCTCGGCCTTTTCCCAAGTCGCGGCGAAGCCCTCGGGATCGCGCTCGAATGCGTCGCAGCGCTTCAGGATCTCGATCCGGTCGGGCAGGTGGCCGGGTGTGCGCACCTCGACCGACAGGCCGAACCGGTCGAGCAGTTGCGGGCGAAGCTCGCCCTCCTCCGGGTTGCCGCTGCCGACGAGGACGAAGCGCGCGGGGTGGCGGACGCTCAGCCCCTCGCGCTCGACGACGTTCTCGCCCGACGCGGCGACGTCGAGCAGCAGGTCGACGATATGATCCTCGAGCAGGTTGATCTCGTCGATATAAAGAAAGCCGCCGTTCGCGCGCGCGAGCAGGCCGGGCTCGAACGCCTTTTCGCCCGCACCCAAGGCACGTTCGAGATCGAGCGCGCCGACGACGCGATCCTCGGTGGCACCCAGCGGCAGGTCGACGAAGGGGACGGGCACCTTGCCCTTGCGGGCCGACCCGTCCTGATAGCCGGCCGAGGCGGCGGGGACGGGGGGCAGCAGCGCGGCGAGCGCGCGAACCGCGGTCGACTTGCCCGTACCGCGGTCGCCGAAGACCATCACGCCGCCGATCCGGGCGTCGACCGCCGCAATCAGCAGCGCGCGCTTCATCTCGTCCTGGCCGACGATCGCCGAGAAGGGGAACGATCTGCGCACGAACCGCTTGTAACACACACTGGACACGCGGCAAGACAGGCAAAGATGACAAACTGGATCCCGATCCTGATCGCCGGCGGCGGCGCGCTGTTCCTCGGCCTGGCGGGCGGGCTGCTGACGCCGATCGGGGCGTGGTACCGGAACCTTCGCAAGCCGAGCTTCCAGCCGCCCGACTGGCTGTTCGGCCCGGCCTGGACGATCATCCTCGGCCTTGCCGCCTGGTCGGCGGTCGTGGCTTGGGAAGCGGCGGCGGGCGACTCGGGCGCGCGGCGCGACGTCGTTATCCTGTTCGTCGTCAACGCGGTCTGCCACTTCCTGTGGAGCCCGCTGTTCTTCAAGCTCAGGCGACCCGACTGGGCATTGGTCGAGGTGGTGTTCCTCTGGGCCTCGCTCGTTGCGCTGATCGTCGGGCTCTGGCCGATCTCTCAGTTCGCCAGCCTGTTGATCCTGCCCTATTTTCTGTGGGTCAGTTTCGCCGCCGTTCTGAACCGCGCGATCGTGCGGTTGAACGGCCCGTTCGCGGGGGCTGGCGCGCCCGCGTAAAAGGGTGCAGCGGGCGATCATGTCGATCGCCGCCCGCATCGGACGTGTCCTTGCCGAAGAGCGGTGGGACTATGCCCCGCACGAGGCGCCGGTCATGCCGGGATCGCCCGGATCGCCCGCGCATCCGGGGCGGCGCAAGGTCGCCTATGTGCTCTGCGCGATCCTGCTGGGGTTGGCGGGCGGGTTCGGCAACGCGCTGGTCGCAGTCAACACGACCACGCTGGCGGGATCGCTGGGCCTCGATCCCGTAGAGATCGCATGGCTGCCGACCGTCTATGTGATGACCAATGTCAGCATCAACCTGCTGCTCATCAAGTTCCGCCAGCAATTCGGCCTTCGCCCCTTCGCGCTGATCTTCATCGGCCTTTATTCGCTGCTCGCCTTCGCGCATCTGTTCGTCAGCGACTTCACCTCGGCGATCCTCGTGCGAGCGGCGAGCGGCTTGGCGGCGGCACCGCTCAGCACCTTTGCGCTCTATTACATCATGCAGGCGATGCCGCCCGCCGCGCGGCTTCGCGGCGTGGTGCTCGGCATCGGCATACCGCAATGCGCGACGCCGCTGGCCCGCCTGTTCTCGCCCGAGCTCCTCGCGATGAGCCAGTGGCGCGCGCTCTATCTGTTCGAACTGGGGCTGTCGGTGCTGAGCCTCGCCGCGGTGCTCGCCTTCCGCCTGCCGCCGACGGTGCGGCAAAAGGCGTTCGAGCGGCTGGATTTCGTGACCTTCGCGCTGTTCGCGACGAGCATGGCGCTGTTCGCCGCGGTGCTGGGGCTTGGCCGCGTGGTCTGGTGGACGCAGGCGGCGTGGATCGGCTGGGCGCTGCTCGCGGCGATCCCGATGCTCGCGGCGGCGCTGCTGATCGAGCATGGGCGGGCCAATCCGCTTCTCAACACCCGCTGGCTGGCGAGCGCCGATATCGTCCGGTTCGCGGTGGTGACGGTGATGGCGCGCATCGTCCTGTCAGAGCAGACGCTGGGCGCAGTCGGCCTGCTCAATCTGCTGGGGCAGAACAACGACGAGCTCCAGACCTTCTTCTCGATCATCGCCGTCGCTTCGGTCGCGGGGGTGCTGTTGAGCGCCGCCACGCTCAACCTCGAAAAGCCCGCACATCCGGTGATGCTGGCGGTGGGGATCGTCGCGGTTGCCGCCTGGGTCGATTCCTATTCGACGAACCTGACCCGCGCGCCGCAGCTTTACGTCACGCAGGCGCTGATCGCGTTCGCAGGCACCTTCTTTCTCGGCCCCGCGCTCCTCTTCGGCATGACCCGCGCGCTGAAACAGGGGAGCGGGCACATCATCAGTTTCATCGCGCTGTTCGGGATCATCAATTCGCTGGGCGGCTTGGCCGGCTCGGCGATCCTCGGCACCTATCAGGTGGTGCGCGAGAAGGCGAACAGCGCGGCGCTGGTGCAGGCGATCGACCCGACCGACCCGCTGGTGCAGGCGCGCCTTCAGGCGGGCGCGGCGGGTATCGGCCGCGTCGTCGGCGATCCGGCGCTCCGCACCGCGCAGGGCGGCGCGCTCCTGTCGCAGACCGCGACGCGGGAGGCCAATGTGCTTGCCTATGACGACGTGTTCCGCTTCGTCGCGGCGCTGGCGTCGCTGACGTTCCTGTATCTCGTCTTCCTTCTGGTGCGCCGCCGTGTTCGTGAGCGGCGCGGGAATCCTGCATGACCGACAACCGAACCGCCGCACCGCCCACCGACGAACGCCTCGCCGAACAGGCTGCCGCCGCGCCCGCGGCGCCCACCGGTTCGGGTTGGCGCCCGCCCAGGCTGTCGCCCCTCGCGCTGATCGTGATCGCGGTGCTGACGCTGGCCGGCATGGCCGCCGTCATGGCCGGCTGGCGGATCGGGCCGTTCGCCAGCGCGATCGAGAATACCGACAACGCCTATGTCCGCGGGCGCGTGACGGTGATCGCGCCGCAGGTGTCGGGCTACGTCACCCGCGTCCTCGTCCGCGATTTCGAGACCGTGCGGCCCGGCCAGCCCCTCGTCGAGATCGACCGCCGCATCTACGCGCAAAAGGTCGCGCAGGCCGAGGCGCAGGTGCAGGCGCAGCAAGCGACGCTCGCCAACAACCGACAGGCCGCCGCCAGCCGTGCCGCTTCCGTCCAGGCGCAGGAAGCCGCCGTCGCCAACGCGCATGCACAGTTGATGCGGGCGCAGGCCGACATGGCGCGCGTCAACGACCTCGTCTCCGACGGATCGGTGTCGCTGCGCGAGCGCGACCAGACGCGCGCCGCGCTGCGTCAGGCGGAAGCGGCGGTGAAACAGGCGGAGGCCGCGCGCCGGATCGCGGTCGAGGACGTGCGTACGGTCGAGGTCGGGCGCGGTGGCCAGGAAGCGGGCGTATCGGGGGCCGAGGCGGCGCTGCGGCTCGCGCGGATCGACCTGTCCAACACGCTGATCCGCGCGCCGGAGGGGGGGCGCGTCAGCGAGGTGGGCGTGCGCGTCGGGCAATATGTCACCGCCGGGTCGCAGCTCCTGTTCCTTGTCCCCACCGACGTCTGGGTCATCGCCAATTACAAGGAGGCGCAGACCGCGCGCATCGCGGTCGGCCAACCGGCGAGCTTCACCGTCGACGCACTCGCCAACACCAGGCTGACCGGCCGGGTCGAGCGTATCTCGCCCGCCACGGGCAGCGAGTTCGCGGTGCTGAAGTCCGACAATGCGACGGGCAATTTCACCAAGGTGCCTCAGCGGATCGCCGTGCGCATCCGCATCGACCCCGGCCAGCGCGCGGCCGAGCGGCTGCGCCCCGGCATGTCGGTGGTCGCCCGCGTCGATACGAGCGGCGCGCGGTGAAGCGCGCGGCGCTCCTCGCGCTGGCGGCGCTCGGCGGCTGCGTGTCGGCGGGTAAGCGCGCACCCGCGCCGCCCGCCGCCGCGGTCGTACCGCCGCCGGCGTGGCGGACGGCGTTGAACGCCGGCGATCCCGTCACCGCCGACTGGTGGCGCAAGTTCGGCGATCCCGCGCTCGCGGCGCTGGTCGAACGCGCCATTTCCAACAACGTCGACGTCGCCATCGCCGCCGCCCGCGTCGAGGAAGCGCGCGCGGCCGAGGCATTGTCCCGCGCGCAGCTCCTGCCGCAGGTCGGCGGCACGCTACCCGAGACGCAGGGCCAGTCGGTCAGCGCGCTCGGTCAGCCGTCGCGCGCGATCTCGGCGCAGCCGAGCGTCAGCGCGAGCTTCGACCTCGACCTGTTCGGACGGCTCAAGCTCGCCAGCCGCGCGGCGCGCGCGCAGTTGCTGGCGAGCGAGGGGGCGCGCGATACCATTCGGCTTGCCACCGCCGCGACAGCCGCCAGCGGCTACATCACGCTGCGCGCGCTCGATCAGCGGCTGGCGATCGCCGAGGCGACGCTGGCGGCGCGCAGCGACGCACTCCGCATCGCGCGGCGGCGGTACGAGACGGGTTATTCCTCGCGTCTCGAGTATCGGCAGGCACAGGCCGAATATGCCGCGACCGAGCAGCTCGTGCCCGCCGCCCGCCTCGCGATCGCGCGACAGGAGAATGCGCTGTCGCTGCTCGTCGGCGACGCGCCGGGACCGATCGCGCGGGGGCTGGCGCTCGACAGGATCGCGCTGCCGCCGATCCCCGCCGGGCTGCCCGCCGACCTGCTGCGCCGCCGGCCCGACCTTTATCAGGCGGAGCAGACGCTGGTCGCCGCCGACCTGTCGCTCGACAGCCAGCGGGCCGCGTTCCTGCCCAACCTGTCGCTGACCGGCTCGGCGGGGCTCGTCCTGTCGAGCGCGCTTAAGGAGCCGATCGGCATCTTCTCGCTCGGCGCCAGCATCCTCGCGCCGATCTTCGACGGCGGGCGGCTGGCGGCGCAGGAGGACGCGGCGACCGCGCGGCGGGATCAGGCCGCGTTCGCCTATCGGCGCACCGCTCTGACGGCGTTCCGCGAGGTCGACGATGCGCTCGCGGGCGTGGCGCGCACGGCGGAACAGGCACGGGCGCTGCGCGATCAGGTGGCGGCGACGCGCGGCGCGGTCAGCAACGCGACCAACCGCTACCGCGCGGGCTATTCGGGCTATCTGGAACAGCTCGATGCGCAGCGCAGCCAGCTGTCGGCCGAACTCTCGCTGGTGCAGGTGGAGGCCGACCGGCTGACGAGCTTCGTCTCGCTATACCAGGCGATGGGCGGCGGCTGGCGCTGACGTGCCAGGAGGCGGCGGCGGCTGGCGCTAACCCGCCGGGGCCGCCTTTTCGCGCGCGATGAAGCGGTTCATCTCGTCCTCGAAGGTCGACAGCGGCACCGAACCCATGCCCAGCACCGCGTCGTGGAAGCGGCGAATGTCGAAGCGGGGGCCCAGGTCGCGCTCGGCCTTCCTGCGCATCCGCCGGATCGTCAGCTCGCCGAGCTTGTAGGCGAGCGCCTGTCCCGGCCAGCTGATATAGCGATCGACCTCGTTGGCGATGTCGAGCGGCGCGAGCGCGGTGTGCGCCGCGAAATAGTCGATCGCCTGCTGACGCGACCAGCCCTTGGCATGGATGCCGGTGTCGACCACGAGCCGGGCGGCGCGCCACATCTCGAACGTTTGGCGTCCGAACTCCTCGTACGGCCCCTCATAGATGCCGAGCCCTTTCCCCAGATATTCGGTGTAGAGGCCCCAGCCTTCGCCATAGCCGGAGAAATAGGTCTCCTGCCGAAAGCGCGGACGCGCCGGCGCCTCGAGCGCCACCGCGGCCTGAAAGCTGTGGCCCGGGCTGCATTCGTGGAGCGTCAGCGCCGGGATGTTGTAGAGCGGCCGCTGCGCGAGGTCGTAGGTGTTCATGAGGCAGCTATCGAGCCCGCCGCGCCCGGAGGTATAGATCGGCGCGATCTCGTCCGGCACGGGCAGGATGGTGAAGCGATAGCGCGGCAGCAGCCCGAAATTGTCCTTGAGCTTGCCGTCCATCTTCTTGACCACATAGGCCGAGAGCGAGAGCAGTTCCTTCGGCGTCTTGGCATAGAAGCGCGGGTCGGTGCGCAGGAACGTCAGGAACTCGGGGAACGTCCCCTTGAAGCCTGTCTGCTTCATCGTCGCCTGCATGTCGGCGTCGATCCGTGCGACTTCCTTGAGGCCGATCTCGTGGATCTGGTCGGGTGTCAGGTTGAGCGTCGTATGCTCGCGGATGCGGTCCTGATAGAAGCGGTGGCCGTCGGGGAGCGATGCCGCGTCGATCGTTCGGCGCGTCCTGGGCAGATATTCCGTCCGCATGAACGACAGGAGCCGGGCATAGGCGGGTGCGACCTGTTCGGCGATGACGCGCTGCGCTTCGGCGCGGAGGGCGGCCTGTTCGGCGGCGGGGATCGTCGCGGGCATTGTCGCGAACGCGGCGTAGAAGGGGTTGGCGGCGCCGGGCGCCGCGAACGGCTCGATCGTCCTGTCGCGGCCGACCAGTGACGGGGCGGGGACGCTATAGCCGCGCTTCAGCCCGGATCGCATGTTGGCGATCTGCTCGTCGAAATAGCGCGGCAGGTCGCGCATCCGGCCGAGATAGCGGCGATAGTCGATCGCACGCGCATAGCCGCGGCGGGGGCTGAGGCCGGCCCAGAAGAAGCTGTCGCTGTTGAACGGCGCCTCATAGGTACGCCATTCGATATTGTTTACCTGTTCCCAGAGGTAGGTGCGGAAGACCGCGTGGTTCATCCGGTCCTCGTCGCCGAGGCTCGCGACCGGGATCGCATCGACGCGCGCGAGCATGTCGCGCCACGTCGCGAGCCGGCGCTGCCACGCGACGGGGGTAACGCTCGGCAGATGGTCGTCTGCGGACGGTTCGCCCGGCGCCGCGTCGGCGATCTCGGCGAACTCGCGCGCGCGGAAGGCCCATTCGGCGTCGTAGATCGCCTTCAGCCGCGCGTCCGGCACCTGCGCGGCGGCGATCGCGGGGCTGCAAAGCGCGACGGCAAGCGCCGGGATGATCGTCGAACGCATCGTAATTCCCCCCAATTGCCTTTCCACTAGGCGCAGTTTTCCGCGGCTTTGCCTATCCGCCGCCGGGTGCCGTGACCCGAAGGGATGTAGGCCGATAACCTCTCGTTAGGCGAGCGATTGATAGCGCCACGGCCACATCCGGGAGGGGTTGGGTCCAATGATCGACACGTTCCAGAAGCACGCACCGATCCGCAAGAAGTTCGATATCCTGACCGCCATATTCGGCGGGATCGCCGCATTCCAGGCGCTGCTGGTGCTGGTCGCCGCCGGCCTGGTCTGGCAATTCTGGCTGGCCGCCGGCGTCGCCTTCGGCGTCGTCGCGGTGATGCGTCAGGCCAAGCACCTGATCTGCGATCCGTACGTCGACACCGTGGTTCGCATGGAGGGGCTGGCCGCCGGCAATCTCGACGGGCCGATCCGCTATACCGAGCATACCGATTGCGTCGGTCGCCTGACCAAGGCGATGGCGGTGTTCCGCGACAATGCGCTCGCGATGCAGCAATCGGACGTGGTGCTGAAGATCGTCGTGCCCGAACTGACGATGGCGCTGCGCCACCTGAAGCAAGGCGATCTGACCTATCGCATCGGCACGACGTTCGGCGAGACGCACGACATGCTGCGCGACGACTTCAACTCGACGATGACCGAGCTTCAGGACTTGCTCCGCCGCGTGTCGGAGGCGGCGGGGAACGTCCACAGCGGTGCATCGGAAATCCGCCTCGCGTCCGACGACTTGTCCGTGCGCACCGAGCAGCAGGCCGCGCGGCTCGAGGACGGTGCCGCCGCGATGCGCGACGTGACCGCGATCGTCGAGGCAACGGCGCAGAACGCAGCGGCGGTCGGCGCGCAGATCGCCGAGACCAACGTCGCCGCGACCGAGGGGGGCGCCGTCGTCCGCCGCGCGATCGACGCGATGGGCGAGATCGAAAGCTCCGCGCAGGAGATCACCAAGATCATCAACGTGATCGACGGCATCGCCTTTCAGACCAACCTGCTGGCGCTCAACGCCGGGGTCGAGGCGGCGCGTGCGGGCGATGCGGGCAAGGGGTTCGCCGTCGTCGCCAACGAGGTGCGAGCGCTCGCCCAGCGATCGGCGGAAGCGGCCAAGGAGATCAGCGGCCTCATCACCGCATCGACCACCGGCGTCGCCAACGGCGCGGCTTTGGTCGGTGAGACCGGCCGGATGCTCGACCGGATCAGCGCGCGCGTCAGCGAGATCAACGAGCGGATCGGCGAGATCTCGATCTCGGCCAAGGCGCAGGCCGAGCAGCTGGTCCAGGTCAACACCTCGGTCGGCGAGATGGACAAGATGACGCAACAGAACGCCGCGATGGTCGAGGAATCGACCGCGGCGGCGCGAAGCCTGGCCGAGGAGGCGAACGCGCTGTCGGCGCTGGTCCAGCGGTTCCAGACCGGCACGCCGCCGATCGCGATCGAGCCCCATAGCCGCGCCCGCTCGCCCAAGCCCGCGCGCAAAATGGCGCCGACGCAGGGCAACGCCGCGCTCAAGATGCTCGAGGACGAGTGGTCCGCCTTTTAAGGGGTTGAGGGACGCCGGGTGTCCGTCGGGGGGCGGGCATCCGGCACATCGCCGCGGCGGATGCGACCGGCCGTGCATCGCCCTCCACCACTTGCTAACCGACTTGGGCTATGCCGCCCCCGATGACCAAGCCGATGTCCCTTGCCGAGTTCGATCGCCTGCCGCCCGCGCACGGTGTGGATGCCGTTGTCGGCCTGTCGGCGGCGATCGACGCCGTGGCAGAACGGGCGCGGCCGACGCACCGGTTCCTGCGCTATGGCTGGTTCGCGGCGGCGCTGGCGGCCTATGGCGGGTCGGCGCGGACGCTGATCGCGGTGCGCGAGGGGCAGGCGGTCGCCGCGCTGCCGATCGTGCAGGCGGGGCCGTCAATGCTCGGGCTGGTCGCGGTGCCCGGCTGCTACTGGCCGATGCGCAGTTTCCCCGTGGCCGAAGATGCAGGGCTGGAGGCGGGTGAGGCGCTGCTCGACGCGCTCGGGCGAGAGGCGCGGGCGCTGCGGATCGGCCCGATCTATGACGACGATCCGGCGTTGTCGCTGCTGCGCGCCGCCGCCGCGTCGCGAGGCTGGCGGGCGATGCCGCGCGACGTGGCGCCGAGCTTCCTGCTCGATATGGCGGCCAAGGATGCCGAAGGGCCGTTCCCGCGGCTATCGACGCTCAAGAAGAACCGCTTTCACGAAAAGCATCTGGGCGCGCATGGCACCCTCGACTGGGCGTTCGTCAGCGGCGCCTATTGGGACGAGGGCGCGTTCGATGCGCTGGCCTCGGTCGAGCAGGCGAGCTGGATCGCCGACCGCACCGATGGCAGCGATGCGAAGTTCACCGCCGCCGGCCACGGCGCCTTCTGGCGCGCCGCCGCCGCCGATCCGGTGCTGGCACAGATGATGTGGGCGGCGGTGCTGCGCGTCGATGGACGGCCCGCGGCGTTCAGTTTCGACATGAATGTCGGCGACCTGAAATACGCAATCGCCAACAGCTATATCCCGGCTTATTCAAAGCATTCGC
>CAJYLT010000073.1 GCA_913775795.1 uncultured Sphingomonas sp.
CGCGGCGGATCGTCTGCGGCGTGATGCCGTGCTCGGCGTTGTACGCCTCCTGCTTCTCGCGCCGGCGGCCGGTTTCGTTGAGCGCGCGCTCCATCGATCCGGTCATCCGGTCGGCATAGAGGATCACTCGCCCGTCGACGTTACGCGCCGCGCGGCCGATCGTCTGGATCAGCGAGGTTTCGGAGCGCAGGAACCCTTCCTTGTCCGCGTCGAGGATCGCGACCAGCCCGCATTCGGGAATGTCGAGCCCCTCGCGCAGCAGGTTGATGCCGATCAGCACGTCGTACACGCCCATGCGCAGGTCGCGGATCAGCTCGATACGCTCCAGCGTCTCAACGTCGGAATGCATGTAGCGGACCTTGATCCCCGCCTCGTGCATATATTCGGTCAGGTCCTCGGCCATCCGCTTGGTGAGGGTGGTGACGAGCGTGCGGTACCCGGCCTCGGTCGTCTTGCGCGCCTCGACGATCAGGTCCTGCACCTGCTCCTCGACCGGCTTGATCTCGACCGGCGGGTCGATCAGGCCGGTGGGGCGGATGACCTGTTCGACGAAGACGCCCCCGGTCTGCTCCATCTCCCACCCGCCGGGCGTCGCGGAAACGCAGACGGTCTGCGGCCGCATCGCGTCCCATTCGTTGAAGCGCAGCGGGCGGTTGTCGATGCACGACGGCAGGCGGAAGCCGTATTCGGCGAGCGTGATCTTGCGCCGGTGGTCGCCGCGCGCCATCGCGCTGATCTGGCCGATCGTCTGGTGACTTTCGTCGACGAACAGCATCGCGTTTTCGGGCAGATATTCGAACAGCGTCGGCGGCGGCTCGCCGGGCAGGCGGCCGGTCAGGAAGCGGCTGTAATTCTCGATCCCCGCGCACGACCCCGTGGCGGCGATCATCTCCAGGTCGAAGTTCGTCCTTTGCTCCAGCCGCTGCGCTTCGAGGAGCTTGCCCTCCGCCTGCAATTCCTTCAGCCGCTCCTCCAGCTCGTGCCGGATCGCGTGCGTGGCCTGCTTCATCGTCGGGCCGGGCGTCACATAGTGGCTGTTGGCATAGATGCGGATCGAATTGAGGCTGGCGACCTTCTGCCCGGTCAGCGGATCGAACTCGGTAATCTCCTCGATCTCGTCGCCGAAGAAGCTGATCCGCCAGGCGCTGTCCTCATAGTGCGAGGGGAAGAGTTCGAGGCTGTCGCCGCGCACGCGGAACGCGCCGCGCTGGAACGCGGCGTCGTTGCGCTTGTACTGAAGCGCGACGAGTTTCCGGATGATCTCGCGCTGGTCGTGCGTCTCGCCCTTTTTGAGGTCGAAGATCATCGCCGAATAGGTCTCGACCGATCCGATGCCGTAAAGACAACTGACCGAGGCGACGATCAGTACGTCGTCGCGTTCGAGCAGCGACCGGGTCGCCGAGTGGCGCATCCGGTCGATCGCCTCGTTGATCGAGCTTTCCTTCTCGATGTACGTGTCCGACCGCGGGACATAGGCCTCGGGCTGGTAATAGTCGTAATAGCTGACGAAATACTCGACCGCATTGTCGGGGAAGAAGGACTTGAACTCGCCGTATAGCTGCGCGGCGAGGATCTTATTGGGGGCAAGGATCAGCGCGGGGCGCTGCACCGCCTCGATCACCTTGGCCATGGTAAAGGTCTTGCCCGAACCGGTGACGCCGAGCAGCACCTGGTCCCGCTCCCCCGCGTTGGCCGCTTCGACCAGTTCCCTAATCGCGGTCGGCTGGTCGCCGGAGGGGGTGTAGTCGCTAACCAGCTTGAACCGCTTGCCCCCTTCCGCCTTGGGCGGCCGCGCGGGGCGATGGGGGACGAAGCTCTGCCCGGTCTCGGGTTCGGCCAGGCTGGTGCGGATCTGGATCGCCATGCGCCGAATATGAGAACGAAGCGGGGACGGGGCAATGGGGCGTGGTGCCTACCTCTACCTCCCCTCCCTGGAAGGGAGGGGCCGGGGGTGGGTCGGCCCGCGACTTTGCGTGACCTCGGTCAGGATCGCTGCCGCCACCCCGTCCGCGTTCTCACGAACCTCGGCGTTCCAGAACCGAAGGACGCGCCAACCAAGCGACTCCAAAAACGCTGTGCGCTGTGCGCTGTGCGTCGTAGTGTTCGGCGCCAAGGTGCTGCGCGCCATCCAATTCGACCGCGACCCGAAGCGACCGGCAGGCAAAATCGACGACGTAGCGCCCGATCGGCAACTGCCGGGTGAAGCGCGGCTGGACGTGCCGGATCCGTGCCCAGATCACGCGCTCCTCCGCTGTCTGTTCGCGCCGCAGACGTCGCGCCTCACTTGTCATTTCCGGGGCGATGCGCGGCATCTCGCGAGGCTGACGGAACGCGATTCGGAGAGCAACCCACCCCCAACCCCTCCCTTCCAGGGAGGGGAGGATTTAACTGAATTCCGTCCCCTCGAACTTCAGCGGCTCGCCCTGCGCGGTGCCGACCAGCGCGTCCTCCCACATCGCCGTGCGCCCGCGGATGATCGTGCCGATAGGCTTGCCGGTCAGGTCCCAGCCCTCGAACGGCGACCAGCCACAGCGCGAGGCGAGCCAGTCGCCGGTCACCGTCCAGCGGCGCTTCAGGTCGACGACGGTGAAGTCCGCGTCATAGCCGATCGCGATCCGACCCTTGCGTACCAGGCCGAAGATCCGCTGCGGCCCCGCGCTGGTCAGGTCGATCAGCCGCTGGAGCGTCAGCCGCCCTTCCGCCACATGGTTGAGCATCAGCGGCAGCAGCGTCTGCACGCCCGGCATCCCGCTGGGGCTGGCGGGATAGGCGCGTTCCTTCTCCTCGATCGTATGCGGCGCGTGGTCGGAGCCGATGACGTCGGGCACCCCCTGCCCCATCCAGTGCCAGAGGCCATCGCGGTGCGCGCCCGAGCGGATCGGCGGGTTCATCTGCGCATAAGTGCCGATCTTCGCGTACGCTTCCTCGCCCGCCAGCGTCAGGTGCTGGGGCGTGACCTCGCACGTTGCGATGTCCTTGTGCTGCGCCAGCAGTTCGAGCTCGGCCGGCGTCGAGATGTGGAGGACGTGGATGCGCCGCTTGGCTTCCCGCGCCAGCCGCAGGATGCGGCGCGTCGCCAGCATCGCGCTTTCGTCGTCGCGCCAGACGGGGTGGGAGGCGGGGTCGCCGTTGATGCGGTGTTCGGCCGCGCGCTCGTTCATCCGCGCCTCGTCCTCGGCATGGATCGCGACGCGGCGAGTGCCGGAGGCGAGGACGCGCGACAGCGCCTCGTCCTCCGCCACCAGCAGGTTGCCCGTGGACGACCCCATGAAGATCTTGACCCCCGCGGTCCCCGGCATCCGTTCGAGCGCACGCAGTTCCTCGGCATTCTGGCCGGTCGCGCCGACGTAGAAGGCATGGTCGCACCACATGCGATGATGCGCACGGGCGAGCTTGTCGAGGATCGCGCCCTCGTTGTCGGTATTGGGATTGGTGTTCGGCATCTCGAACACCGCGGTCACGCCGCCCATCACCGCGGCGACACTGCCGCTCTCGAGGTCTTCCTTGTGCTCGAGGCCGGGCTCGCGGAAATGGACCTGGCTGTCGATGACGCCGGGCAGCACGTCGAGGCCGGTGACGTCGATCGTCTCGCCCGCGCCCCCGCTCCCGCCGATCGCCGCGATCCGGCCATCGCGCACGAACACGTCGACCTGTGCCGGCCCACCGGGCAGGTGCACGGTGCCGCCGGAAAGCTTCAGGTCGTAGGTCATGGCCGCCTCTTTCGCTGTGTCGGTCGAACCCTTACGTCCTCGCCATGAGCGATGCCACCCACCTTGCCGACCGTTCGTTGATCCGCCTGTCCGGGGAGGACGTGCGCGGCTTCCTCCAGGGCCTCGTCACCCACGACGTGCGCGAGCTCGTGGAGGGCCATCCGGTCTGGACCGCTTTGCTCAGTCCGCAGGGCAAGGCGCAGTTCGACTTCATCCTGTGGGCCGAGGGCGACGACGTGCTGGTGGATGCCGAGGCGGCTCGGGCGGAAGCACTGGCGAAGCGGCTCTCTCTCTATCGCCTGCGCCGCGCGATCACGATTCAGGTTGAGCCCGCGCGCTTCGTCCACTGGTCGCCCGCCGGCCTCGACCAGCCCGCCGATCCGCGGCTGGCGGCGCTGGGGCATCGCTGGCTGTCGGACGAGAGCGGGGCGGATGCGAGCGAGGCGTGGCGCGCGCATCGCCTGTCGCTCGGTGTGACCGAGGGGGTGGGCGAACTCGGCGACGGCGAGACGCTGTGGCTGGAGGCGAATGCGCGCGAGCTCAACGGCGTGAGCTTCACCAAGGGGTGCTATGTGGGGCAGGAGAATACCGCGCGGATGCATCACCGCGCGAAGGTCAACCGCCGGCTGGTCGTCGCGCCGCTGGGTGAGCCGGGACCGCGGACGCGGGCGGTGTATCCCGACCTCGCACTGATGGTCGAGCATCGGCGGGTGGAAGCGCTGGGCGATGCGCTGGTGCCGGACTGGCTGGCGGCGGCGCTGCGAGAGGACAGCGCCGCCTGACTGTTCAGATCGCCACCACCGACTGCTCGATCGCACCGAAGATCGAATGGTGCCGGTCGTCCTCCGCCCAGATGCGGACGGTGTCGCCCGCCTTCAGGAACGGCGTCGTCGCCGCGCCGCCCTTGATCGTCTCGACCGTGCGGATCTCGGCGATGCAGGAATAACCGACGCCGCCCTCGGCAATGGGCTTGCCCGGCCCGCCATCGGCGTCGCGGTTGGAGACGGTACCCGAGCCGATGATCGTCCCCGCCCCCAGCGCGCGCGTCTTGGCTGCGTGGGCGATCAGCGTGCCGAAGTCGAAGGTCATGTCCTGGCCCGCCTCCGCCCGTCCGAAGGGCTGGCCATTGAGGTCGACGTTCAGGCGGCGGTGAAGCTTGCCCTCCTGCCACCAGTCGCCGAGCGACTCCGGCGTCACGAACACCGGTGAGAAGGCGCTGGCGGGCTTGGACTGGAAGAAGCCGAACCCCTTGGCGAGCTCGCCGGGGATCAGGCCGCGCAGCGACACGTCGTTGGTCAGCCCGACAAGGCGGACGGCGGCCAGCGCCTCCTCCCGGCTCGCGCCCAAGCCCACGTCGCCGGTCACGACCACAACCTCGGCCTCGAGGTCGCAGCCCCACCTTTCGTCGGCCAGCGGGATCGGATCGCGCGGGGACAGGAAACCGTCCGAGCCGCCCTGATACATCAGCGGATCGTGCCAGAAGCTTTCGGGCATTTCCGCCCCGCGGGCCTGCCGCACCAGCGCGACGTGGTTCACGTACGCGGAACCGTCCGCCCATTGATACGCGCGCGGCAGCGGCGAGGCGGCGTCCCGCTCGTGGAAGCGTTCGCGCGGGATCACCTCGTGGTCGAGGTCGGTGGCCAGGTTCTGAAGGTCGCCCGCCACCCGGTCCCAGTCGTCGAGCGCCGCCTGCAGCGTCGGCGCGACGTGGCTGGCGTCGGCATACCAGGCAAGGTCGCTCGACACGACCACCAGACGACCGTCGCGTCCCGCTTTCAGGCTTGCCAGTTTCATATGTCTCTCCACATCCTCTGCCCCATCCTTAGCCCGCTCTCGTCCCATGTCGAGCGACCCTGCGTGGGTGATTGACAAGTCCCTGAAATCCCCCCCATCGCTGGCACATGCATTCGGGGCTGCGCTTTCTGGACCATCCGGGCGAGATGGCGGCGCGCATCCGCGAAAAGGACTGGCGCGGCCATCCGCTCGGGCCGCCTCAGACGTGGCCGCAGGCGCTGCGTTTCAGCCTCAACCTCTGCCTCGCCTCTTCCTTCCCGATGGCGATCTATTGGGGCCCCGAGTTCCACCTCCTTTATAACGATGCGTGGTCGGCGATCCCCGCCGACCGGCACCCCTGGGCGCTGGGGCGGCCGGGGGCGGAGGTGTGGGCGGACATCTGGGATGTGGTCGGGCCGGCGTTCGAAGCGGGCCTGCGCGACGGTACGCCGTTCGCCAGCTTCGATCAGCTCTTGATGATGGAGCGGGACGGCGTTCCTACCGAGACCTACTGGAATTATTCGGGCACGCCGATCCGCGACGAGTTCGGCAAGATCGCCGGCATCCTCAACCAGGGGAACGAGACGACCCGCTTCGTGCTTGCCGAGCGCGAGAGCCGCGCCGAGATCGAACGCCTGAACGAGCTGTTCCAGCAATCCCCGGGTGCGGTGGCGCTGGTGTCGGGCCCCGAGCACCGGTTCGAGATGGCGAACGACACCTATCTCGAACTGATCGGCCGGCGCGACGTGATCGGCCGTCCGGTGCGAGAGGTGGTGCCCGAAGTGGTCGAGCAGGGCTTCGCCGACCTGCTCGACAATGTGCGTCTGACCGGCAAGACCTATCGCGCCTGGGGCGCGCGGATCATGCTGGCGCGCGGCGGCACCGCCCCGCTCGAGGAGCGGATCGTCGATTTCGTCTATCAGCCGATCCGCGACACCGCGGGCGAGGTTGCGCGCATCTTCATCGAGGCGACCGACGTCACCGACCGTGCTGTCGCCGAACGCGCGCTGGAGGAAAGCCAGGCGCGGCTCGAACTCGCGCTCCAGGCGGCGCAGGGCGTCGGCGTTTGGGACTGGGACGTGGTCAACGACCGCGTGACCGCCGATGGCAGCTTCGCGCGGCTTTACGGCGCGGAGGTCGGCGACCCGGCCGAGGGCGCGCCGCTCGACGATTTCTTTGCGGCGATCCATCCGGACGATGCCGAGCGGGTCCGCGCGTCGATCGACGCGACGCTGCTTCACGGCACCGCGTTCTCGGAGGAATATCGCCTCGTCCAGCCCGACGGCTCGATCCGCTGGGTGATGGCGGAGGGGCGGGCGCTGCGCGGCGAGGGCGGCGCGATGGTGCGCTTCCCCGGCATCACCTTCGACATCACCGCGCGCAAGGCCGCGGAGGAAGCCGCGCGGGCGACGACCGAGGAACTGCGCCAGGCGACCGAGACGCAGGCGTTCATCTACTCGCTGGCCGAGCGGCAGCGCGGGCTCGACACGCCGGATGCGATCATGCGCCTGACCGCGGCGGCGCTGGGTCGGCGGATGGCGCTCGACCGCGTCGGCTTCTATCGCATCGCTGCGGACGGCAGCGCCTGGTTCGGCCCCGGCTGGACCAGCGGGCGCCTGCCGCTGATGCGCGGGTCCCTGTCCGCGGACGAACTCGGCCTGCCCATGACCGAGGCCTATCGCGACGGACGGACGCTCGTCAGCGGCGATTGCGCCAGCGACGAATGCGTCGCGGGCAGCGCGGTCAGCCGGCTGACCGCCGCGGTCATCGGCGTGCCCCTGCTGCGGCAGGGACGCTGGCTTGCCACCCTCTACGTTAATCAGGCCGAACCGCGTGCCTGGAGCCCGGAGGATATCGCCTTTGTCGAGGCGGTGGCCGAAATCTCCTGGGATGCGGTCGAGCGCGCCAATGCCGTCGCCGCGCTGCGCGAAAGCGAGGCACAGTTCCGCGCGATCACCGATTCGATCGACCACATGGTCTGGGCCGCGACACCCGACGGCGCGATCGATTACTACAACGCGCGCTGGTACGAATATACCGGCAGCGAGCCGGGCAGCACCGATGGCGATGCCTGGGACCGCGTGCTGCACCCTGACGACCGCGACGGCGCGTTCGCCGCCTGGGGCGATGCGGTCGAGACCGGGCGGGACTATCAGCGCGAATACCGCATCTGGCATGCGCCGAGCGGCAGCTATCGCTGGGCGATGGGCCGCGCGACGGCGGTGCGCGATGGCGACGGGCGCGTCACCCGCTGGTTCGGCACCACCACCGATATCCAGACCGTGGTCGAGGCGCGCGACGTCCTCGCCCGCTCGCGCGAGGATCTGGAGCGCGCGGTCGAGGAACGGACCCGCCAGTTGATGGCCGCCGAAGAGCAGCTTCGCCAGGCGCAGAAGATGGAGGCGGTGGGCCAGCTGACCGGCGGCATCGCGCACGACTTCAACAACATGCTCGCCGTCGTCATCGGCGCGCTCGACCTTCTCGAACGGCGGGTGGCGCAGGGGTCGACCGACATCGCCCGCTATCTGACCGCCGCGCGCGACGGCGCGACGCGGGCGGCGGGGCTGACGCAGCGGCTGCTCGCCTTTGCGCGCCAGACGCCGCTGGCGCCGCGGCCGATCGACCTCGACGCGATGGTGACGGGGATGCTCGACCTGCTCGTCCGCACGATCGGCGACGATATCCGGGTCGAGACGCAGCTCGCCGGCGACCTGCGCCCCGCGGTCGCCGATCCCAGCCAGCTCGAGAACGTCGTCCTCAACCTCGCCGTCAATGCGCGCGATGCGATGGCGGGTGGCGGCACGCTGACGATCGCGACCAGCCAGCACCGCGTCGAGGGGGAGGAGGCCGAACGCTACGGCGTCGCCCCCGGCGATTTCCTGCGCCTCTGCGTTGCGGATACCGGCGCGGGAATGCCGCCCGACGTGGTCCGCCGCGCGTTCGAGCCGTTCTTCACGACCAAGGCGGTGGGCAAGGGCACGGGCCTCGGCCTCAGTCAGGTGTTCGGATTTGTGCGCCAGTCGGGCGGCCATGTCCGCATCGATTCGACGCCCGGCGAGGGGACGGCGGTCCACCTCTACCTGCCCTGCGCCGCGGCCGAGGCCACGACCCCTCGCGAGCGCGCATTGCCCGATCGCGAACCGCCGCGCGCACGCGCCGGCGAGCGCGTGCTGGTCGTCGAGGACGAGGAGCGCGTCCGCAGCTTCTCGGTCGAGGCGCTGCGCGACCTCGGCTACGGCGTCGATGCGGCGGCGAGCGGGCCGGAGGCGCTGGCGGTGATCGATGCGGGGCTGCGACCCAGCCTGCTCTTCACCGACATGGTGATGCCCGACATGACCGGCCGGGAGCTGGCCGACGCGGCCCGCCGACGGGTGCCCGACCTGCGCGTCCTGTTCACCAGCGGCTATACGCGCGAGCAGCGGGCCGAGGGGATGGCGGGCGGCCCGCCGCTCCTGCCCAAGCCGTTCAACCTCCAGCAACTGGCCGACCGCGTGCGCGAGGCGCTGGACCGCTGAGCCCGCCACGGGTGGACGAACCCGCCCCCCCGCGATAGGGCGGCGGCTTCTCTTCAAACAGCATCGGATGGGCTGAGTGGCGAACGTGGCGGTGATCGGCGCCCAATGGGGCGACGAGGGCAAGGGCAAGATCGTCGACTGGCTGGCGGAGCGCGCCGATGTCGTCGTCCGCTTTCAGGGCGGGCACAATGCCGGCCACACGCTGGTCGTCGGCGACAAGACCTACAAGCTTTCGCTGCTCCCCTCCGGCATCGTCCGCGGCACGCCGAGCGTCATCGGCAATGGCGTCGTCCTCGACCCCTGGGCGCTGAAGGCCGAGGTCGAGCGGCTGCGCGAGCAGGGGGTCGAGGCGACGCCCGACACGCTGATGATCGCCGATACCTGCGCGCTCATCCTCCCCTTCCACCGCGACCTCGACGGGCTGCGCGAGGATGCGTCGGGCGCGGGCAAGATCGGCACGACCCGCCGCGGCATCGGCCCGGCGTACGAGGACAAGGTCGGCCGCCGCGCGATCCGCGTCTGCGACCTCGCACATCTGGACGACCTCGGCCCGCAGCTCGACCGCCTGACCGCGCATCACGACGCGCTGCGCGCCGGGTTCGGCGAGCCGCCGATCGACCGCGAGGCGCTGGTCGCCGAACTGCGCGAGATCGCCGGCTTCGTCCTACCCTTCGCCGCGCCCGTGTGGCGGATGCTCAACGATGCGCGCTCCGCGGGTAAGCGCATCCTGTTCGAAGGGGCGCAAGGCGTCCTCCTCGACATCGACCACGGCACTTATCCGTTCGTCACCTCGTCCAACACGATCGCCGGGACTGCCGCAGGCGGCTCGGGCGTGGGGCCGGGCGCGGTCGGCTTCGTGCTGGGGATCGCCAAGGCCTATACGACGCGCGTCGGCTCCGGCCCCTTCCCAACCGAGCTCGCCGACGAGATCGGCGAGCGCCTCGGCGTGCGCGGGCACGAGTTCGGGACGGTGACGGGGCGCAAGCGCCGCTGCGGCTGGTTTGACGCGGTGCTGGTGCGCCAGTCGGCGGCGGTCAGCGGCATCACCGGCATCGCGCTCACCAAGCTCGACGTGCTCGACGGGTTCGAGGAGATCCGTATCTGCACGGGCTATCGCCTCGGCGAGCAGACGCTCGACCATTTCCCCGCCCACGCCGCGGATCAGGCGCGCGTAGAGCCGATCTGGGAAACGATGGAAGGCTGGTCGGAAACGACCGCGGGCGCGCGCAGTTGGGCCGAGCTGCCGGCGCAGGCGATCAAATATATCCGCCGAATCGAGGAATTGATCCGCTGCCCGGTGACGCTCGTCTCGACCAGTCCCGAGCGTGAGGACACGATTCTCGTCCGCGATCCCTTCGCCGACTGACAAAGAAAACCCCGCGCCGGACGGCGCGGGGCATCTTTCCGTAGTGATCCGGCGAGGGGAATCAGCCCTGCGGCGGGGTCGTGCCGGTCTGCGGCGCGGTCGGGGAGCCGGTGGGCGACGCCGGGACCGGATCCGGAGTCGTATCCGGCGTGTTCGGCACGTTCGGCTCGGTCGTCGCTGTATCGGGCTGCTGGTTGTCGTCGGCCGGGTTGGTCGGTGCCTGATCGCCCGGCATCTGCTGCGTCTGACCCTGCGTCTGCGGGGTGGTCTGCGGCGTCGTCTGCGCGAGGGCGGCGGTCGATCCGGCAAGGATCAGAAGGCCTGCAAGAGCGTGCTTTTTCATGGCGTTACCTCTCCGTTGTCGTGTCGGAAGGGATAACTGCCGAAAATCGCAAAGGAGCCGCAATTCAACGCTTGACAGGCTCTATTGGCCCGATTTCGGCCATAATCGATCAGGTTCCGCACTGCGCGCGGTGCAGCAGTTTCTGGTCCGCCAGCACCAGCGCCAGCATCGCCTCGACCACCGGCACCCCGCGGATGCCGACGCAGGGGTCGTGCCGCCCCCTGGTCATGATCTCCGCCGCCGCGCCGTCGCGGTCGATCGTTTCGACCGGGGTCAGGATCGAACTGGTGGGCTTGAACGCGCAGCGCAAGCGCACCGGCTGGCCGGTCGAGATGCCGCCCGCGATCCCGCCGGCATGGTTGGCGAGGAAAGCGGGGCCGCCGTCGCCGCGGCGCATCGGATCGGCATTCTGCTCGCCGGTCAGGCGTGCCGCCTCGAACCCGTCGCCGATCTCGACGCCCTTCACCGCGTTGATCGACATGATCGCCGCCGCCAGTTCGCTGTCGAGCTTGGCGTAGAGCGGCGCGCCCCAGCCCGCCGGCACGCCCGTCGCTTCGGCCGCGACGACCGCGCCCAGCGACGAGCCGGCCTTGCGCGCATCGTCGACGAGGCGTTCCCAGCGGATCGCGGCGTCGGAATCGGGGCAGAAGAAGGGATTGCGGCCGATCTCGGCGGCGTCGAACCGGGCATAGTCGATCGCGTCGCCACCGATCGCCTCGACCCAGGCGGTGATCGTCACTTCAGGGATGACCGCGCGCGCGACCGCGCCCGCCGCCACCCGGCTCGCGGTTTCGCGCGCCGAGGAACGCCCGCCGCCGCGATAGTCGCGAAAGCCGTATTTGGCATCATAGGCATAGTCGGCATGGCCGGGGCGATAGGCCTTGGCGACGTCGGAATAATCCTTCGACCGCTGGTCGACATTCTCGATCATCAGGCTGATCGGCGTGCCGGTCGTCCGCCCCTCGAACACGCCGGACAGAATGCGCACTGCGTCGGGCTCGCGCCGCTGCGTGGTGAAACGGCTGGTGCCCGGCCGGCGCGCGTCGAGGAAAGGCTGGATGTCGGCTTCGCTCAGCGACAGGCCCGGCGGGCACCCGTCGACCACCGCGCCGATCGCCGGCCCATGGCTTTCCCCCCAGGTGGTGAAACGGAAGACACGGCCGAAGGTGTTGAAGCTCATGCGTCCTCCGCCAGCATCGCAAAGGCCGGGGCATGGGCGGCGGTGCCGCGCACCCCGCACGGCATCCCCGCCGACTGGAGCGGCAACGCCATCAGATGCTCGCCCGCATAGGGGCTGTCGAACCCCTGCGCGAGATCGGCGGCATAACCGAAGCGGCCGTAATAGGCGGGATCGCCCAGGACGAAGCTCAACACCCACCCCGCCTTCGCCAGCGCATCGTGCCCCGCGGCGACCAGCGCCTCACCCACCCCCTGTCGCCGCCACGGCCCCGCGACGGCGAGCGGCGCCAGCGCGACGGCGGCGATCTCGCTGCAGTTCACGTCCACCGCCATCCGGCTGAACACCGCCGCGCCGACCAGATCGGGGTCGGTCGCGACGATCGTCAGCACCATGTCGCCGTCGATGCACAGCCGCCGCACCAGATCGGCCTCGCCCGCGCCGAAGCTCTGGCGCAGGAAGGTGTCGAGTGCGGGCACGTCCTCGGGCCGGGCGGGGCGGATTTCCATCGGGCGGCGGGACGTCAGCTCAGCGCGATATCCGGCGCGTCCTCGGCCTTCATGCCGATGACGTTGTAGCCGGCGTCGACGTGATGCACCTCGCCCGTCACGCCCGAGGCGAGGTCGGAGAGGAGATAAAGGCCCGCGCCGCCCACATCCTCGATCGTCACGTTGCGGCGGAGCGGGGCGTTGAGCTCGTTCCACTTCAGGATGTAGCGGAAGTCGCCGATCCCGCTGGCCGCGAGCGTCTTGATCGGCCCGGCCGAGATCGCATTGACGCGGATGTTCTCGGGGCCAAGGTCGACCGCCAGATACTTGACCGAGGTGTCGAGCGCGGACTTGGCGACGCCCATCACGTTGTAATGCGGCACGACCTTTTCCGAGCCGTAATAAGTGAGCGTCAGGAGCGAGCCGCCGCCCTTGCCCGTTTCGGGATCATAAGGCTTCATCATCGCGCGCGCGCGCTGCGCGACGGCGGTGAACGAATAGACGCTGACGTTCATCGTCATCAGGAAGTTTTCGAGGCTGGTGTCGTAATAGCGACCGCGCAGCTCGTTCTTGTCCGAAAAGCCGATCGCGTGGACAACGAAGTCGATCGTCTCCCACCGCTCGCGAAGCGTCGCGAACGCGGCGTCGAGCGAGGCCATGTCCGAGGCATCGCATTCGAAGGTGAAGTCGGAGCCCAGTTGCTCGGCCAGCGGCTTCACCCGGCGGCCCAGCGCCTCACCCTGATAGCTGAACGCAAGCTCGGCACCATGCTCGGCAAGCTGCTTGGCGATCCCCCAGGCAAGCGAACGGTCGTTGGCCAGGCCCATGATGAGCCCGCGCTTGCCCTGCATCAATCCGGTCACGACGCCTGTATCTCCTTTTCGACGTGCGCGGGCTCTAGACCGTTTTCGGGGACTTCCGCCAGTGCGGCGTTCAATTCCGCGCCGACGACGAGGCCGAGGCCGACGACGAAGAAGAAGATGAGCGCGATCATCACGCCCGCCAGGCTGCCATAGGTAAGGTCGTAATTGCCGAGGCTGCCGAGAATCGCTGGGAGCAGCGCGGTCGTCGCCATCCACCATACGGTGACGATCGCCGCGCCCGGCCATTTCGGGCATTTCGAATAGCGCCAGCGCGACGGGGTGAGCGAATAGAACAGCATGTAGAGCGCGCCGAACAGCGCCAGCGCCGGCGCGATCCGGGTGATCGACACGATCTGCGCCACGTCGCCGGCAAACGGCAGGACGCGGACGATGAACGCCTCCGCGCCCGTCAGCACCACCTGGAAGCTGAAGGCGATGAGGACGAGGATGACCGAGGCGATGATGAGCCCGATCGACCCCAGCCGATATTCCCAGAACGGCCGCGACATGGTGACGCCATACGCCTGGCGAAGGACGCCGCGCACCGTCTCGATGAAGCTCGCCGTCGTCCACAGCCCAACGATGACACCGAACCACACGAGGCTACCCGCCCGCGCCGCCAGCACGTCGGTGATCGGCTTCTGCAGCACCTCCGCCACGTCGGGCGGGACGGTGTTCAGAAACCCCTGAAGCGCGCGCAGGCCGTCGCCGGTCCGCCCGAACACCCGCGCGATCGACGCGGCGACGATGAAGAACGGGAACAGCGTCAGGATCGACAGATAAGCGAGGTTGCCCGCGTGCGTGAAGCCGCTGGTGAAGGTGCCAACCGCCACCCGCTTCGTCACCTCGATCGCGCGCGCGCCGATGCCGAGACTGGCGAGGTGCCGGCGCACGGCACCCTCCTTCGCGCGCCCCTCGGGCGTCAGGTCGTGCGGATTCCCCTTCATGACGGGGTCAGACGCCGAGGCGACCGCGCGGGTTCCCCTTGCGTCCGGCATCCCAGCGTTCGGCGAACTCGATCAGCGCATCGTCGGGCGCCGGCAGATCGACCATCAGCGTGACATAAAGGTCGCCGCGCCCGCCGCCGGCCTTCTTGTGAAAGCCCCGTCCGCGCACGCGCAGCGTCTTGCCCGAGGTCGAGCCCTTCGGGACCTTCAGCATCACCGCGCCGTCCGGGGTCGGCACGCGCACCTCGGCTCCCAAGACAGCCTCGGCCAGGCTGACGGGCAGGTCGAGGCGCACGTCGTCGCCGTCGCGGGTGAAGAAGGCGTGCGGTTGCACCTCGATCGTGACCATCGCGTCGCCATTGCCGCCGGGGCCGGGCTGGCCCTTGCCAGCCAAGCGCATCTGCGTGCCGCTTTCGACCCCGGCGGGCAGCTTGACCTCGATCGTCGAACCGTCGGGCAGCGTCAGCCGCTGCGGCGCGAGCGTCACGGCGTCGATGAACGGCACCGCGACGCGATAGGCGACGTTCGCACCCTTGGGCGCCGCTCGCCGGCCGAAACCGCTGGCGAAGCCGCCGCCGCCGCGACCGCCGCTGAACAGTCCCTCGAAGATATCGCTGAAGTCGCCGCCCTCGCCGCCGAAATCGGGGCGGAAGCCGCCCGCGCCGCCGCCCGATCCCGGCCCGCCGCGCCCGAAGCCGAACGGCGCGGCCGGATTGCCGTCGCCGTCGATCTCCCCGCGGTCGAAGCGCGCGCGCTTGTCCTTGTCACTCAGGAGGTCGTAGGCGTTGGTCACCTGGCTGAAGCGCTCGGCGGCCTTGGGATTGTCGCGATTGCGGTCGGGGTGCAGCTCTTTCGCGAGCTTGCGATACGCCTTCTTGATCTCGTCCTCGCCCGCACCGCGCGCGACGCCCAGGATTGCGTAAGGATCGGCCACTTGTTTCCCCGTTGAAATGCTTTGCGCCTAGATGGGCTGCGGCAGCCCGCTTGGCAATTCGCGTCAGTCCTGCGGCGCCACATCGACCGAGACGTGCATGTCCTGCGCGCCCGAGCCGAGGACGATGCCGTCGATCGGCGCGATGTCGCCATAGTCGCGGCCGATCGCGACGATGACGTGATCCTCCGCCATCCAGATGCCGTTGGTGGGATCGACGCCGACCCAGCCGCGCGCCTCCCCCGCCCAGACGAGCACCCAGGCGTGGGTGGCGTCCGCCCCCACCAGCCGCGCCTCCCCCGGCGGCGGCAGCGTGCGGAGGTAACCCGAGGCATAGGCGGCGGGGACGCCCACAGCGCGCAGGCCGCACAGCATGATCTGCGCAAAGTCCTGGCACACCCCGCCCCGCTTGGCGAAAGCTTCGGCCGGCGGCGTGTCGACGAGCGTCGCCGTGGGGTCGAAGGCGAAGTCGCGCTGGATGCGGCGGGCGAGCTCGATCGCCGCCTCCAGCACCCCGCGCTCGGGCGACAGGTCGGGCGCGCACCAGGCGGCGATCGCCTCGTTCACCGGGATGCGGGGGCTCGGGTAGCAATAGGCGGCGGGCGACAGCGGCGACAGGTCGCGGCTGGCGCGGGCCAGCGCGCCCACCGCCGCGATCGTCGGATCGTCCGGCGCGGGGATCGGGATCGGCCGGTCGACGGTCATGTGCGCGACGCTCTCGATCGTCAGCTCGCGCGTCGGGCGATCGAGGACGAGGCGGGTGACGTGGGCCAGCCCCGCCTGTGCGCGCGCCGGCGCGGTGCGGCCGCCGGGGGTGACGTTGAGCGCATAGTCCTCCACCCGCTGCCCCGGCCAGTCGATCGGTTGCAGGCGGAGGTTGCAGCGCGCGAAATCGACCGTCTCGGCATAGTCGAACCGCGTCACGTGGCGGATGGCATAGCGCATCATGCCAGCGTCAGCCCGGCGGCGCGCAGCGGCTCGGCCCCTTGCAGGAAGTATCGCCGCGCCACTTCCTCGGTGAGCGTAACCAGCCGCGCCTCGATCCGGAGCAGCGTTTCCGCGCCCAGCGTGCCGGCATCGGCGGTGGCGATCATCGCGGTAAGGTCGGCGGCGACGCGCTGCTGTGGCTCGGCCAGCCCGTCGTCCTTCAAGACCGGCAGCGCGGCCAGATGCTCGGCGATCCGCGCGATCTGGAACGCCAGCGCGCGCGGATTGCCGGGATCGAGCGCGACGAGGTCGAGGACGGCGATCCGCGCGATCCCGGTCAGGTAACGCTGGCGATAGCTAATCTGGCTGTCGGCGAGGTCGAGCAGGACCGACAGGTCGTCGGCGCTCGACGCATCGATCCCGAAGGAAAGGATCGCGCGGACGATCTTGAGCGCGCGCTCGATCCGGCGGCCGAGGTCGTGGAAGCGCCAGCCGTCGGTGCGGCCCATATGCTCGGCGGAAAGCCCCGCGAGCGCGGCATAGCGGCGCTGGAGCGACCCCGCACGGTCGAGCACGCCGCCGCGCGTCGGATGCGGCGCGTCCAGCAGGCGGATCATGTCGGCGGACAACCGGTCGCGGCTGACCGCGCCCAATCCCCGGGCCTGCCGGTTGATCGCGCGGACCGAGTACCAGCCGTTCTCGACGCTCTCCATCGCGGTGCGCGCCATGGCGACCAGTTCGGCGCGGCGGTGGCCCGCGGGCGCCGGGGCGGCACCCACCTGCACCAGCGCATCGGCGATCCGCGCCACGGTGCTTCGGTCGAGCGCCGCGCCCGCATCGGCGCTGATCGAATGGCCGAGCAGGACGCGAATGAGGCCGAGCAGCGCCTCGCCCCGCTCCAGATAGCGGCCGAGCCAGAAGAGGTTGTCGGCCGCGCGGCTGGGCAGCGTGCCGGGATTGCGCCGCAGGTGGAGCGAATCGACCGCGGGAAGCAGCGAGACCGGCTCCACGGGCGCGGGGCCGTGGACGATCACGTCGGCAGACCACTCCCCCTCGCCGATCGCGGTGATGCGCGGGTCGGCATGTTCGCCGATCCGCGCGAAGCCGCCGGGCAGCACCTGCCACGCGCCGTCCCGCCCGCGGGCGGCGAAGACGCGTAGCGTGAACGGGCGCGGCGTCAGTGCCCCCTCGACCACGACGGGCATGGTCGAGAGGTGGACGACCTCCTGCCCCACATAATCCTGCGGCCGCGCCTCAAGGTCGGCTAGCAGCGCGGCGCGCTGCGCGTTCGAGAGGTCGGCGCCGATGACCGGCTTGCCATCGGGCAGCGCGCGGGTGGGGACGCCGAAGGCGGGGGCGACGATCATGCTCGAAAGCTCGTCGATCACCTGCGCCGCCTCGGCGGGCTGGCCGCACCACCAGGTGGCGATGTTGGGCAGGTGCAGCCCCGCCCCCGTCAGCCGTGCGGACAAAGCGGGGAGGAAAGCGGAGAGGGCCGGCGCCTCGATCACTGCCGCGCCCGGTGCGTTGGCGACGACGACATTGCCCGCCGCCATCGCGTCGATCAGCCCGGGGATGCCGATCGTCGAGGTCGAATCGAACGCCAGCGGATCGAGCAGCGTGGGATCGGTCCGCCGCCACAGCCCGTCGACGCGCTTGAGCCCCGCGATCGTGCGGACGTACAGCCGGTCCTCGATCACCGCGAGGTCGGCACCCTCGACCAGCAGGAAGCCCAGATAGCGCGCCAGATGCGCCTGTTCGGCATAGCTCTGGTTGAGCCGACCGGGGGTGAGCAGGCCGAGGCGGGGTTCGGCGCGCTGACAGGCGGCGCACAGCCCCTCGCGCAGGCTGGCGAAGAAGGGCGCGTGCCGCTCGACATTCAACCGCGCCTGGAGCCCGCCGAGCGTGCGCGCGATGGCGAGGCGGTTTTCGAGCGCATAGCCCGCGCCCACCGGCCCACGGACATGATCGGCGATCACCCGCCACTCGCCCGTCGGCCCGCGGCACAGGTCGACCGCGACGATATTGAGGTGGTGGCCGCCGGGCGGCTCCAGCCCCTGCATCGGCCGCAGGAAATAGGGGCTGCCGGTGACGACCGCGGCGGGGAGCAGCCCCTGCGCCACCAACCGGCCGGGGCCGTAGAGATCGGCGACGATCGTCTCCAGCAGGTCGGCGCGCTGGATCACGCCGCGGCGGATGCCCGCCCATTCGGCGCTGTCCAGCATCAGCGGGATGGGCGAAAGCGGCCAGGGGCGCTCGTCGCTGTCGCCCGCGACGCGAAAGCCGGTGCCGATATCGTCGGCCTGTCGCTGTGCCCGCTCGCGCGCGTCGGTCAGCGATTCGCCCGCGCTTGCCGCCAGTTCCTCGAACACCACGCGCCAGGCGTGCGGATCGGCGGCATCGACCATCGCGTCGCCGCGCGTCCGCCCCGCGCCATAGGCGGCGATCCAGCGGTCGGCGATGACCCCCGCGTCGAACAAGCTGGCCGTGCGCGTCGCCATTCCGTGCCCCCGTCGCCCTCCCCCTTTCCCCAAAGCGGGCCGCCGCGCAATGGCCCGCGGTCAGTTCCCGTCGGAGATCAGCGTACCCCCGTCGACCACCAAAGTCTGGCCGGTGACGAACCCACCCGCGTCGGTGGCAAGGAACAGCGCGGCGGCGGCGACTTCCTCGACCGTGCCGATACGGCGAAGCGGGGTGGCGGCGAGCCGGCGTTCGGTCCGCTCGGGGTCCGACAGGATCGCGCTCGCCCAGTCGGTGGCGATCAGGCCGGGGGCGATCGCATTGGCGCGCACGCCCATGGGGCCGAACTCCACCGCCAGGTTGCGGGCGAGCTGCGCCAGCGCCGCCTTGGTGATGCCGTAATGGCCGAGGCCCGCATTGCCGCGCAGCCCCGCGAGGCTGGAGAGGAGGAGGATGCTCCCCCGCCCCCGCGCCGCCATCGCCGGGGCGATCCGCGCGGTCAGGCGGATCGGGTGCTCGAGATTGATCGCATAGAGCGCAGCGCGATCGGCGTCGTGCATGCCGTGCATCGGCCCCGCCGGCCCCGCGATCCCGGCATTGCAGACGAGGATGTCCGCGGCTTCGTCCCCCAGCGCATCGACCTGCCCCGCGTCGGTGAGATCGGCGACGATGCCCCGCCCGCAAAGGTCGGCGGCGATCCCCTCGACCGCCGGATCGCGATCGGCGAGGATCAGGCGCGCGCCCGCCCCCGCGAACAGCCGCGCGATGGCAAGCCCGATCCCGCTTGCCGCGCCGGTGACGAACGCGGTGCGGCCGTCGAGGCGGAAAAGGCCGAGCGGATCAGTCATCGACCGCCGCCGCGATCAGCGCCTCGAGATCGGCGTCGGCACGAAACCCCAGCGCCTCGGCCCGCGGCGTGGCGAGCGGCGGATAGCTGCCGAACACGGCGCGCAGGCGTGCATCCTCGGCATGGGTGAAGCCGCTCGTGTCACCGATCCGGCCCAGCGCCTCGACCAGCGCGCCGATGCGGACATGCAGCGCGGGCAGCGTGACCGCCGCCGCCTCGGTCGCGTCGGACAGCAGCGCATCGACGAGCATCCGGGCGACGGCGCGCGCGGACAGGAGCCAGCTCGTCGCGTCGGGCGCGACGGGAACCCTGTACGCCTCGCCCCCGCGCGCGGCGTGGAACAGGTCGCTGAGAAACGCCGAGCCGAAGCCCCCCGCCCCGCGCGGTCGCGCGACGATGCCCGGCAGGCGCAGTGTCATGCCGCCGACCGCGCCCCGCCGCACCGCATCGGCAAAGGCGAGCTCGACCATCCGCTTGTGCGTGCCATAGACGCTGTCCGGGGTCGGCACCGTCGCATCGTCGACCGGCCCGGATAGCCGGCCGCCGAACACCGCGATCGAACTGGCGAGCACCAGCCGCCGCCCTGCCATCCCCTCGATCAGCGACAGCGGCAGGTTGAGATTGACCGCGCGCGAGCCCGCCGGATCGGCCGCCGCCGCTGCCCCCGGCATCGCGGCCAGGTGAAGGACGGCATCGGCCGCAACCACGCGCGCGAACACGGCCGGATCGGCAAGCTCGCCCGCCAGCGCCTCGAACACCGGCGGCGCGGCAAAGGCGCGGTCGGTCAGCAGCACGTCGCCGATCCCGCGCGCGGCAAGCTCACGCACCACCGCGCGGCCGACGAACCCGTCGGCGCCGGTGATCGCAAGTTCCATCAGCGAAGCTCGGGCGCGTATTCGCCGTCGACGAGGACGAACGCCACACGGCAGTTCGCGTCCGACCGGTTAGACCAGCCGTGATTGGTGCCCCGCTGCACGACGATATCGCCCGCGCGCACCACCGTCTCGCCCACGTCCATGATGAGCGTCAGTTCGCCCTCCAGCACGATGCCGTAGTCGATCGTCTCGGTCCGGTGCATCAGCGCGTGGCGCGGTTCGGTGCCGCCATGCCCCGCCGCCTCGACCGCACCGATCTCGGCAAAGTGCGCGCGCGCCGCCTCGGGCGACATGGTGCGTATCTCGTCCCCCTCGGGCGGGATGTCGAGGACGCGCAGCCGCGTGCCGCGCTTCGGCGGGGCGAGGACCAGCGCGCCTTCGTCGGGCGTGCTCGCCGCCTCGATCGGGGCGGGGGTGTCGTGCGTGGCCCAGACTTCGTGGAACAGCGGGCCGATCGCGCCGCCGACGCGCTGGACGAAGGCGACGGGCGCGTCGGATTCGATGACCGCGCGGCCCTCACCGTCATGCCCGGTGACGATGCGGCGAACGGGGCGATGCGCGTTGTCCATCAGATCGGCTCCGCCACGACCTCGAACATCGCGTGCGTCGCCTTTGCATTGTCCACCGCCGGCCCCTTGCCGAGTTGTCCCATGCAGATGGCCAGACTCTCGCGCACGATATAGGCGCAGCGGTCGAAGCGGCGGTCGCGGAATGCGGTCAGCGCGGTTTCCAGGTCGCCCGCTTTCTCCAACTCGTCGGCGAGGACGATGCTGTCTTCGATCGCCATGCCGGCGCCCTGCCCCAGATGCGGCGTCGTCGCATGGACCGCATCGCCGAGCAGGACGACGCGGCCCCGGTGCCACGCTCCCTCGACCAGATGCCCCTCGAGCGGGCGATAGACGACGCCGTCGTCGTCGGTGATATGCTCGGCCAGCACGCGGATCGCGGGGGCGCAGTTCGCCAGCTTGGCCCGCATCACCGCCGCCAGTCCCTCGCGCGGGTAGCGCGGATTGTCGGGCTCGGGCGTGGTCATGTACATGTACATGAGGTCGGTGGAGATCGGCACCAGCCCCACCCCGATCGGCCCGTTATAGGCGTGCATCGCATCCAGATCGGCGGGCCGCGGCAGGTTGTAGCGCCAGACCGACTGGCCGGTGAAGACCGGCCCCGGCGCATCGGGCAGCACGGCCCCGCGCGTCTGCGAATAGACCCCGTCCGCTCCGATGACGAGATCGTAGCGGCCGCTGCTGCCGTCGGAAAAGCTCACGTCGACGCCCGCCCCGTCATCCTCGATCGCCGTGGCGGTAATGCCCAGCCGCACCTCGGCCCCGCTGGCGATCGTGCGGTCGCCCAGCACCTTGTGCAGCGCGGGGCGCGGCACGCCCATGCTAGCGGGATAGCCCTCGACCAGCCGCGGCACCGGCACGCGCGCCACCCGGTCGCCGGCAGGGGTGTAAATCTCGACCGCGTCGAAGCCGACGCCCGCGGCCAGATACTCGTCGATCAGCCCCAGCTCGGCCATCGCGCGGATGACGTTCGACTGCTGGATGATGCCGACGCCGTAGACCGACCAGTCGGGATCGCGCTCGATCACGGTGACGGCGTGGCCCTTGCCGCGAAGCGCGATGGCGGCGGTCAGCCCGCCGATGCCGCCGCCGATGACGAGAATGTCGAGGTTACGCATGTCGATCCTTCAGAAACGGTCGAGGTCGTTGGCAAGCGCCAGCCTGCCCCGGAAACCCTTGGCGATGCGAGCGCGATAATCGGCGGTGCGCGCCGGATCGCTGCCGCCGGCGAAATGCGTCACCGCCACCGCCCTCACCCCCGCCGCGCCCGCGAGCGCGCCCACCGCTTCCGGCGTCAGGTGATGCGTCGACAGGTGCCGGACCAGCTTGGTGCGGGCGGGCGGCGGCATGTTCGGCGAATTCTGCGCAACCTTCGCCAAGGTCAGATCGAGGTCGATCATCTCGCTGACCAGCAGGTCCGCGCCCTTCGCCAGCGCTGCCACCGCCGGGCTGGGGCCGGTGTCGCCGGTATAGGCGATCGACCGGCCGGGCGTGTCGAAGCGGTAGGACAGCGACTTGTACGCGGCGTCGTCGGAACTGCCGGGCGCGAAGTCGTAATGCGTGTTCTGCGCGGTCCGCACGGTCATGCCGCCGACGCGCACGCTCGCCCCGCCCGCCAGTTCGACGACGCGCACGATGCTCTCGGGCGCGGGCCAGGACTGCCCGGGGATGCCGTAACCCGCCGCGGCGGCGGGTTTCAGCGATGCGACGATGCCGTCGACCAGCGCCTTCGTGCCCGGCGGGCCGTAGATCGTCAGCACGTCGCGCACATCGGTCTGGTCGCGCAGGCCGATGATCGCGGCCAGCCCGCCGGTATGATCGACGTGCAGGTGGCTGAGGAACACCGCCTTCACTTGCGGCAGGCGCAGCCCCGCCTTCGCCAGCTGCTGCGCGGCGCCATCGCCGGCGTCGATCAGATAGACGTCGCCCCCGCGCACCAGCGCGTTCGCCGGCTGCGCCCGCTCGGCCGCGCCGACCGGCCCGCCCATCGTGCCGAGCGTGATCCAGGCGTCAGCCGGCGCCTCAACGCCCGCCAGCAGCGCGAGGGCGAGGCCGAGCATCAGAAGTCGAACCCGACGCGCACGCCGTAAGTGCGCGGCGGGCGCAGCGTGCCGACGGGGAAGTCGAGGATCGGCCGCGTGCCCGCACGCGCCAGCACCTCCGCATCCTCGATATTGTTGACGAAGCCCGTGAGGCTCCACCCCTCCGCCCGCAGCGTCACATAGGCGTCGGACATCATGAAGCCGCCCTGCTTCTCCTCGGGCCGGTAGTTCGAATTGAGGAAGCGGCTGGTTTCGATATTGGTCCGCGCGCCGAACACGAGGTCGAGCGTCGAGCCGAGCGGGAAGGTCCGCTCATAGCCCAGGTTGAACGCCCATTCGGGCGACTGCACCGTCGGCTTGCCCGAACAGTCGATGTCGTAGAAGCGCGCGCCGTTGACGCCGGGATTGGCCGCGCGGCTGCCGATGGTGGTGCACCCCGTCGCCACCGGCGCGCCGGTGGGCGAGAAGTTCGCCGTGGTCAGCTCGTCGTAGCGCCCGTTCAGATATTGCGCGACCGCGGTGAACAGGTCGTTCCGGCTGGGGGCGAAACGCATCTCAACCTCGCCGCCATAGATGCGCGACTTGCCCGCATTGACGGTGATCGACCCCTGCGCGATCAGCCCGGTCCCGGTCGGCACGCCGCCGACGAAGGTGATCTGCTGGTCCTTATAATCCCAGTAGAACGCCTCGACATTCAGTTGCAGCTTGTTGCCGAAGAAGCGGTTCTTGGCGCCCGCGGTGTAGGCGGTCAGCGTCTCGGGCGCGAAGGTGTTGTTCGGCGGCTGCGCCACAAAGAAGCCGCCCGATTTGAAGCCCGTGGCGACGTTTGCATAGAGGAGCGAGGCAGGGCCGGCGTCGAGCTCGACCCCCGCCTTCCACGTGAATTTCTCGAAGGTGAGCGCGCCGGTGAACGGTGCGCCGAGCGCGGGCTCGATCGGGCCGGGCAGGCCGCCCGCCGCGGTGCGGGTCCGCTGGCGCTTGTCCTCGCGCGTGTAGCGGCCGCCGGCGACGAGGCGGAAGGCGTCGGTCACGTCGAAGGTGAGCTGGCCGAAGCCGGCGATGCTCTCGGTCCGCAGGTTGGGCGCGAACCGCGTCGTCGACAGATTGCCCTGGCGGAAGAAGTTCACCGCCTGCTGCTTCTCGTCGAAGAAGAAGGCACCGACGACGTAGCGCAGCCGCTGATCCTCGTTCGACGACAGTCGCGCTTCCACCGACATCTGTTCGGCCAGGTCGGTCACGTCGCCCTGGAAACCCGGGAGATAGGTGCGGAAATTGGTATCCGACCGGCGCCAGGCGGGAATGATCGTGAGCTTGCCGAAGCCCATGTCGCCCTCGACCGTCGCCGACAGGCCGTAGAATTTGTTGTCGAGGAAGCCGTCGGTTCCCGCCTGCGCGATGCAGCCCGAGCGGACGAAGCCACCGAACCCGCCGCAAAAGGGCGGCGCGAAGATGCCCGCGGCGAACTGTGCCACCGCCGCCTGCGCGCGCGGGTCGGAGACGCTGACACGATCCTCGAGCGGCGGGGCATTGAGGCCGGCATAGGGGAGCAGCACCGCCCCCGCGCCCTTGCCATGCTGGTTGTAGTAATCGCCGACGATCGTCATCGACCAAAGGTCGGACGGCTGGATCAGGATCGACGCGCGCACCGCCTCGCCCCGCTCGTCGTCATAACCGTCGCTGATATAGCCGTCGCGGTCGACCACCTGGCCCGCGACGCGCAGCGCCACGACCTGTCCCAGCGGCAGGTTGATCGCGCCGGATGCCTTCTTCGCATCGTAATTGCCGTATTCGAGCAGCCCCTCGACCCCGAACTTGCCCAGTACCGGCTTGCGCGGCAGCACGTTGATCGCGCCGCCGGTGGCGTTGCGGCCATAGAGCGTGCCCTGCGGCCCCTTCACCACCTCGACCCGCTCGAGGTCGTAGAAGACGCCGGCGGGCGCGGTCGGCCGGCCGACATAGACGCCGTTGAAATTGAACGCGACGGCGTTCTCGGAGAACGAGTTCTGCGAATTGGTGCCGACCCCGCGCAGGAAGAAGCTGGTCGTGCCGCCGGTCGGCTGGACGACGAGCGCGGGGACGAGCTTGCCGAGGTTGGCGGTCTCGGTGATGCCGGCATTGGCGAGCGCGTCGCCGGTCACGGCGGTGACGGCGACGGCCGCACGCTGGAGCGACTCCGACCGGCGCTGTGCGGTGACGACGATATCCTGAAGCCCCTCGCCCTCGTCGGGTGCCTGCGCGGTCTGCTCGACCGGGTCGGCGGGCGCCGAGTTGGTCACCTGCTGTGCCCATGCCGGCTGCGCGGCCAGTGCCAGCACCATCGCGGTCCCGAGACCCAAAGTCCTTCGCATCGCATCCTCCCATCTGCCGCGCCCGATGCGTTGCCGGGCGCGTTCGTGGCCGGGAGGATGGCGCGTGGCCAACAATCGGTCTAACGCATTGTTCTGATCGTCTGCCACAAAAGAAAGTGATCGCTGATGCGGCTCGACCAGTTCGATCTCAACCTGCTCGTCGCATTCAACGTGCTGGTCGAGGAGCGCAACGTGACGCGCGCCGCCGCGCGGATGAACGTCACGCAATCGGCGATGAGCGCGGCGCTGAAGCGATTGCGAGAGGCGTTCGCCGACGAGATCCTTGTCCAGCATGGCCGACGGATGCTGCCCACCTCGAACGCGCTGGCGCTCGCGCCGCAGGTGTCGGCGGCGATCGTCGAGCTGCGCAGCATCCTGTCGACCGGCATGGCGTTCGAACCGGCGGAGGCGCGGCGCGTGTTCCGCCTCGTCGCGTCGGACTATATCGCCACCGTCCTCATCTCGCCGCTGCTCGCCCGGCTGGAGGCGGAGGCACCGCACATCCGCCTCGACATCACCCTGCCGCGCAGTTCGATCGGCGCGATGCTCCAGGACGGCGAGATCGACCTCATCATCTCGCCCGAGACGTTCCTCGAGGCCGAGCATCCGCGCGAGCTGGTGTTCGAGGAGCGGCACGTCGTCGTCGGCTGCGCCTCGAACCCGGTATTCGCCGCGCCGATGACGGAGGATGCGTTCTACGCCTGCGGCCATGTCGCGGTCAGCGTGTCGCGCGACGGGACGTTCATCGACAACTGGCTGCGCCAGCAGGGCGACCGGCGGCGGATCGAGGTGACCTGCGCTTCCTTCATCCAGGCGCCGTGGATGCTGCCGGGGACGAGGCGGCTGGCGCTGATGCACGAGCGGCTGGCGCGGGTGATGGCGCCGGGCCTGGGCCTCGCGATCGCGGAGGCGCCGTTCGACCTGCCGGTGATGCGCGAGATGATGCAGCACCACCGCGCGCGCAGCACCGACCGGGGGCTGGCGTGGCTGCGCCAGCGGATCGTGGAACAGGTCGCCGGCTAGGCCTGCACCACTCGCTGGTCGATCGCCCCGAACGGTCCCGCGCGCATCGCGACGCGCGTGCCGAAGCGCAGGAAGCCCGTCTCCGGCTTGCCCCCCGCGATCATCTCGATCGCGCGGCGTTCGGAAATACAGGTCGAGCCGACCGTCGCGTGCTCGGCATTCGAGACGGTGCCAGAACCGATGATCGTCCCGGCCGGAAGCTCGCGCGTCGCCGCCGCGTGGGCGACGAGCTCGTGGAAGCCATAGGCCATCGCCCGCCCGTTCGGATGTCCGAACCACTGCCCGTCGACCTCGACCGTGAGCGGCAGGCAGACGCGGCCGTCCGCCCATCCCTCGCCCAGCTCGTCGGGCGTCACCGCGAACGGTGCGGCGCTGCACGCGGGCTTGGCCTGTACCCAGCCGAAGCCGGTCTTCATCTCGGCGGGTGCGAGGGTGCGCAGCGACCAGTCGTTGATGAGGACGATCAGGCGGATATGATCGAGCGCCTCGGCCGGCGACACACCCATCTGCACGTCGCCGGTCACGACGCCGAACTCGCCCTCGAAATCGATGCCGTCCGCCTCGCTCGGCAGGGGCACGTCGTCGGTGGGGGCGATGAAGCGGTGGCTCATCCCCTGATACATCAGCGGCTTGGTCGTCTCGATCGGCGGCAGGTTGAACGCCGTCTGCATGAGGTCGCCATGCGTCGGGAACGCCGAGCCGTCGAGCCACTGCCACGCGCGCGGCAAGGGCGCGGCGAAGTCCTCCGCCGCCGCGGCCTCGCCCGTCTCGGCGGCCTCGACCGCGGCGGCAAGCGCGTCCTGCGCCGCGTCCCAGGTATCGAGCGCGGATTGCAGCGTCGGGAAACCCGTCACCGGCGCGACGCGCGTGCCATCGCGGCTGACCGCCACGAGCGTCCCGTCGCGGCCGCCGCGCTTCAGCGTCGCCAGCCTCATGCGCCTTCCCCCTCGAAGATCGCGACAGCGCGCGTCCAGCCCGCCGACCCGCGCTTCACCTTGGCCGGAAAGCACGACACCATGAAACCCGAGGGCGGCAATTGGTCGAGGTTGGTCAGTTTCTCCATGTGGCAGTAACCGATCTCGAGCCCGGCCTTGTGCCCCTCCCAGATCAGCGAGGTATCGCCGGTCTCGGCCACGCGCTTCGCCGTCGCCCCGAACGGCGCGTCCCAGCTCCACGCGTCGGTGCCGGTCACGCGAACGCCGCGGCTGGTGAGATAGAGCGTAGCCTCGCGCCCCATGCCGACGCCCTTGGCGAGGAAATCCGGCCCGCCCAGCGCCGCGCCCGCGGCGGTGTTGACGAGGACGATCTCCAGCGGCTTCAGTTCGTGGCCGATCCGCGCCAGTTCCGCCTCGACCTCTGCGGCGGTCACGACATGGCCGTCGGGCAGGTGGCGGAAGTCGAGCTTCACGCCCGGCTGGAAGCACCAGTCGAGCGGCACCTCGTCGATCGTCATCGCCGGCGCGCCGCCGTCCTGCGTCGGGTGATAATGCCACGGCGCGTCTAGGTGCGTGCCGTTGTGCGTCGTCAACGTCAGCGTTTCGGACGCGGCGAACCCCTGCCCCCCGACCATCTGCTCGGCGGTCAGGCCGGGAAAGAAGTTCTGCACCTCCGCCACCGTCTCGGCATGCGTCTGATACTGGATCGTCGGCCGCATGAACGGCGGATCGGTGATGACATCGGGGCCGAGCGTGATCGACAGGTCGAGGATGCGGCGGGTCATGCCGTATGCCCGCCCAGCGTCTCGGCGAACCAGTCGGCGATATAGTCGCGGCCGTAGCTCATATTGTCGGCCCCGACATGCTCCACCCCGCCCTCGCGCGCGGTGAACAGCTTGAGTTCGCGGCGCGGCGAATTGACGAGCTGATCGTAGCAGTCGTGCGCATATTGCACGCTGATCTGCCGATCCTCGGCCCCGTGGGTAACGAGGAAGGGCACCTTCACGCCGTCCATATGGCCGTTGAGATTCATGCCCTCAGCCTTGGCGAGGAAGTCGTCCATGTCGTCGGCGCCGAACGCCCACATGACGTGCGCCCAGTAATGCGGCACGGGGTTCTCGCCCTCTCGCTTCAGCCGCTTCTGCTGCACCTCGGCCCAATTGTGATTGGCCCCCCAGACCGCGCCGCTGGCGAAGCGCGGTTCGTAGGCGACCGCACGCGGCGCGAAATGGCCACCGAGCGAAATGCCGGTCATGCCGATGCGATCCGAATCGACGTCTGGCTGCGCCTCCAGCCAGTCGACCGCCTTCGACGCCCAATGCTCGCTGTGCGGATCGACGGGCAGATTCTGGAGGCGCAGCGCCTCGCCCGACCCCGGCTGGTCGACGCATAGGGTGGAGACCCCGCGCCGCGCCAATGCCTCGGGCAGCCGCGACCAGTAGAGCAGCTCCTTGCAGCTATCGAGGCCGTTGCAATAGACCACGACCGGATGCGGCCCCGGTCCGGCTGCGCGGGTGTAGAGCGCGGGCATCGTGCCGGTGTCGAGCGGCACTTCGACTCGCTCGCGGTTGATCTTGCCGAGCGCAGTCGACTTGTCGAACGTCTCGCGCGCACGTGCGTACGTCTCCATCCGGCCGGGATGGCCGTGGCCCTGCATTCGCTCGGCAGTGAAGAGATAGAGCGACGCGCGCTCCAGCTTGTCGCTGGCAGACAGCGCGCGGCCCTTTGCCTCGTCGTCGGCGGCCAGTTCGATCAGCTTGTCGCCCATCGCCGCCCATTGCTTCATGAACGCGGGCGTCCCGGCATCGCCGCCGCCGGCCGCGGCGTCCTTGATCGGCTGGCACATGTCGACGATCTCGCCGATCCGCCCACCGCTCTCCATCGCGATCGCGACGCTCAGGTTCCAGATATAGTTCGGGAACATCTCGAACAGGGCCATGGATCAGGCCTCCACGGGCACGAACAGGCCCTTGTCGGCCTCCGGGTGCGGCATCGTCTGCGGCCCGCCGACGCCGATGCCCCACTGGTCCATCACCTGCGGGCCGGGGACATGCACCTTGTGCTCGTGCGTCTCGAAATCCACGTCCTCCAGCTCCGACGTATATTCGACCGCGAAGCCGTTCGGCGTGGTGAAATAGCTGAAGGTGTTGTTGCCCGCGGTGTGCCGGCCGGGGCCCCAGCGAAGGTCGGTGCCCTTCTTCTTCAGCCGGTTGATGCCGCGCATCATGTCGTCGACCGTCAGCATGTCATAGGCGACGTGGTTGAGGCACGGCGGGCCGGGCAGAAAGGCGAAGCGGTGGTGCGCCGAATTGCAGCGCAGGAACGCCATGAAGTCGCCCAGCCAGTCCGACAGGCGGAAGCCGAGCACGTCCTGGAAGAACCGCACCGCCGCCTTGTGATCGGGCGAGTGAAGGACGATGTGGCTGATCTTCTGCGGCACGCCGTCCCAGCGCTGCATCGCGCGCGCGGTGCCGCGCTCGACGCCCGCCGATACCTCGAACGGCAGGCCGTCGGGCGAAAAGAAGCGAAAGCCATAGCCGCCGCCGAGCGTGGAGAGCGCGCGCGGCGCGAAGATCACCTTGCAGCCGGCGGCGGCGACCCTGTCGTGCAGCGCATCGACATCGGCATCGCTGTCGGCGGCGAGCGCGATCACGTCGATCCGCTTCTCCTCCGCCGCGCGCAGGCGGACGACGTAGAGTTCGTCATTCCCCTCGGCGGCGAAGTGCCACATGCCGTCCTGCTCGCCGACTTCCTTGAGGCCCCAGACGTCGCGATAGAAAATGCGCTCGGCATCGAGGTCGGTGACGCCATAGCCGACATAACGGATTTCGGTGACGCGGCTCATGCTCGCTCTCCTGTTGATTGGTTGCGCGCTGGATACCGGGCGACGGAGCGATTGAGAAAATCTTTGTTTCGATGCATTCCCATTCAGATCGTGAATGGGAGGGCGCGATGCGCTTCAAGGGCCTCGACCTCAACCTGCTCGTCGCCTTCGACGCGCTGCTCGCCGAACGGAGCGTGTCGCGCGCTGCGGATCGCGTGAACCTCAGCCAGCCGGCGATGAGCAACGCGCTCACCCGGCTTAGGCGGTTCTTCGCCGACGACCTGCTCGTCGCCAGCGGCAAGCGCATGTACCCGACGCCGCTGGCCGAGGCGCTGGGACCACAGGTGCGCGCGGCGCTCGGCACGATGGAGGGGCTGATCGCCGCGTCCCGCCACTTCGACCCGGCCACCTCGGCACGCAGCTTCCGGATCATGGCGTCGGACTATATCGCCACCGCGGTGCTCTTTCCGCTGATCGCGCTGCTGGCGGTCGAGGCGCCCAATGTTCGCATCGACCTGCTCCTTCCCAGCGAGCGGAGGTTCGAGCTGATCGAGAGTGGCGGGATCGACCTGCTCATCACGCTGGAGCCGTACCTTACCCCCGAGATGCCGTCGGATGCGCTGCTGGAGGACGAATATGTCGTCGTCGGGCGTGCGGGGCATCCGGCGCTGGCGGGGCCGCTCTCGACCGAGGCGATGCTGGCCTGGCCCCACGTCCTCGTCGCGATCGGCGAGGGGCGGTTGCCGAGCTTCGGCGACGCCTATCTCGAACGGCTGGGCCTGTCGCGCCGGGTGGCGGCGGTCGCGCCGTCGTTCACGCCGCTGCCGTGGCTGCTGATCGAAACCGACTGGCTGACCTTGTTGCAGAAGCGGCTTGCGACACTGCTCGCCGCGCCCTTCGACCTTGCCATTGCCGCGCCGCCGGTGCCGATCCCACCGCTTGCCGAAATGGCGCAATACCATCTGACGCGGCGCGGCGATCCGGGGCTGCGCTGGCTGATCGAGCGGATCAGGGCAGCGGGATAGGCGTCGGCAGCGGCCGGCCGGCGAGGAACGCGTCGATATTGTCGAGGACCAGCGCCGCCATCGCCGCGCGCGTCTCTACCGTCGCGCTGGCGATGTGCGGGGTCAGCATCGTGCGGTCGCTGTCGATCAGCGCCGCGGGCACGTTCGGCTCGTCGGCGAACACGTCGAGCGCGGCGCCGGCGATGCGCCGTTCGCGGATCGCCTCGACCAGCGCGTCCTCGTCCACCACCGATCCGCGCGCGACGTTGACCAGCACGCCGCCCGGCCCTAGCGCCTCCAGCACGCGTGAGTCGATTAGGTGCCGCGTCTCGGCCGAGGCGGCGGCGGCGACGATCAGCACGTCGCTCGCCGTCGCCAGTGCCGCCGCGTCGGCGTGGAAGGGCAGTTCCACCGGCTTCCGCGACCGCCCGGTATAGGCGACCGGCCCGAACGCACGCAGTCGATCGGCGATTGCCGAGCCGATCCGCCCCAGCCCCACGATCCCGAACCGCCGCCCCGTCACTTTCCGCGCGAACGGCATGTCGCCGTTCACCCAGGCACTGCTGCGCACATGCGCGTCGGCCCGCGGCAGGTCGCGCAGCAGGCCGATGACGAGGCCGATGGCAAGGTCGGCAACGTCGTCGGTCAGCACGCCCAGCGTGTTGGTGACCGTCACGCCCCGCGCGGCGACGTGGCCGATATCGACCTTGTCATAGCCGACCCCGTTGATCGCGATCAGGCCCAGATTCGGCAGCGCCTCGACCAGTCCTCGCGAAGCGCCGGTCTGGCCGCCGGTGACGATGACGCGGACACGCTCAGCGTTGGCGGCGAGCCAGGCGGGGTCGGGATCGATCCGCACCCGCTCGCCCCGCGCGTCGAGCGCCGCCTCGAGATCGGCGGACATGGGCGACAGCTGAAGGATCATGGGATTGGTCATCACCTCACCAAACCCCGTCACCCCGGACTTGATCCGGGGTCCCGCTTCTTCTTTTCGGTTGCGAGAACGAAGCGGCGGCACCCCGCCTCGGGGCCCGGGGTGACGTATGCGGCGAGCCGCGGGCCGGAACCGCGGCCGCCGGCACTGGTTGAGCGGAAAACCGTCACGAAAGGAATGACATGGCCGCGCTCGACCGCAATTCGAATCTGGCGCTGATGGCCGCCGCCATCGGCGTACTCGCCGGCGCGGCGGGGATCGCCGCCTGGACGCTGGCAGCCCGGCGCGCGCCCGCTGACGGCCACCCGGCCCCGGATCTGGACCGGGCCGGGCCGCGGCCCACCGCCGAAGATCGCGCGCCCGAGCATTTCCGGCCCGATCCCACAGCGCCGGTCGCTGCCGAAGATCGAGAGGCGCTGCGCCCCGCTACCGGCCCCTCGCCCAGCCTGGTCACCGACCGCGGCGCGATGCGCAGCCAGCCCTGAAGCCTCATCCGGCCAGCGCGATCACGTCACCCGTTACCGCGCATCGGTCGGCATCGACGCGGTCGGGGCACGGCCCATCGTGCAGCACCACCAGCCGCCGCCCGCCCCCGCCCGGCAGCCAGTCGATCGCCTCGGGCCGGTCGACGCCCATGCGGACGGGCAGGTCGAACAGGTGGCGCGGACGGTGGACGACCGCTTCGGCGGCATCGGCGGGCAGGTCGTGACGCCACCCCTCCCACCGGAACACCGCGCAGCGCCCGTCGATCGCCTGGGTCGGCCCGGCCAGGATGACGAGGTCGTCGCCATCGACCTTGAGGTCGCGGATACCCATGCCGTGCAAGTCGACCAGTCGGATCGAAAGCCCCGGGGTCACGTGCAGCCGCCCGCGCTTTTTCGGCACAATCGTCGGCTCGGCGATCAGCGCGAAGTCGGCGACCACGGGCCCGCGCAGGCCGAGCGCGACGCGCCCGCCCGAAACCGCGATCCCCTCGATATCCAGCCCGCCTTCCTTCGCGGCGATCTGCGTGAAGGGGCCGGTCAGCGGGTGTTCAGCGAACAGGCGGGCGAGCTTGCTGCCATGCGCCTTGGTCAGCTTAACGTGCCCCGCCCGCCGCTTGCCGTCGCGCGCCACCGGCTCGACCCGTCCGTCCGCGCCCACCGCCAGCGGTATTCGCGCGAGTACGCAGCGCGCGCGCGTGTCCTTGAGGTCCGCCATCTTCGCGACGTCGATACGCGCGGCGCCGTCCTCCCCCTCGCGCCGCTTGGGCTTGGGGCGGGTGCGCGCGTGGCTGCCCGTCACCCATAGCCAGTCGTCCTCGGCATAGGCGAGTCCCTCGACGTCGATCTCGCCCTCGCCCTCCAGCCCCAGCAGCGCGACGAGGTCGAAGCCGCGATGCTCGCCCCAGACGCCCGGCGCGGTCGGCACCAGCCGTTCGAGCCGTGCGCCCTCGTCGCCCGCCACGAACAGCGTCGTGCCGACGAACGCCGCGCCCGACAGGTCGTGCATCGGATGATCCTCGTCGTCGGGCGATCCGGCGAACTCGAGGCGGATGTGCCCGACCGCGGCGCGCGGGGCGGGCAGGCGATCGGCGGTAAAGCTCTGGCGGGGCAGCATCGGCGACCTTTCGTGACGGCGGCGAAGCGTCGCACGACGGCGCGCAAGCTGCTAGGGGGCTGATATGAAGCAAGGCACGATACGCGTCGGCATCGGCGGCTGGACCTACGAGCCCTGGCGCGGCGGCACCTTCTATCCCGCCGGCCTGCCGCAGAAGCGCGAGCTCGAACACGCCGCATCCGTGATGACCGCGATCGAGATCAACGGCACCTATTATTCGAGCTTCAAGCCGGCGAGCTTCGAGAATTGGGCGAAAGCGGTGCCCGACGGCTTCGTCTTCACTGCCAAGGCCTCGCGCTACGTCACCAATCGCAAGGTGCTGGCCGAGGCGGGCGAATCGATCGAGCGGTTCCTGGGTCAGGGGATCGTGGCGTTGGGAGACAGACTCGGTCCGATCCTCTGGCAGTTCATGGCGACCAAGAAGTTCGACGCGGACGATTTCGGCGCGTTCCTGAAGCTGCTGCCCGCCACCCAAGAGGGCGTGCCGCTCCGCCACGCGGTGCATGTTCGGCACGAAAGCTTTCGCGACCCCGCCTTCGTTGCGATGGCGCGTGCGGCGGGGGTGGCGATCGTCAACGCCTGGTCCGACGACTATCCGGGGCTGGGCGACGTGAGCGGCGATTTCGTCTACGCCCGGTTCGAGAATGCGGTAGCTGACGAGCCGCAGGGTTTTACCGCGGCGACGATCGACCGCTTCGCCGATTGGGCGCGCGACTGGGCCGTGGGCAAGCCGGCCGGCGACCTGCCGACCGCCGGCGATCCGGCCGAGGCGAAACCGCGCGACGTGTTCGCCTTCATGATAAACGGCGCCAAGGAGCGCGCCCCCGCGGCGGCACAGGCGCTGATCGAGCGCGTCGGCCGCCCCTGACACCCCGCCCCTTTCGCAATCGCGGCAAATAGGCTAAGCGCGCGCCCGATGCCTGCGTAACGGGCGCGGCCAAACCCAACCCAACGGAACACGCATGAACCTCCGCAACGTGGCGATCATCGCCCACGTCGACCATGGCAAGACCACGCTCGTCGACCAGCTCTTCCGCCAGTCGGGCACCTTCCGCGACAACCAGCGCGTCGAAGAGCGCGCGATGGATTCGAACGACCTCGAAAAGGAGCGCGGGATCACCATCCTCGCCAAGCCCACCTCGATCGAGTGGGAAGGCACGCGCATCAACATCGTCGACACCCCTGGCCACGCCGATTTCGGCGGCGAGGTGGAGCGCATCCTGTCGATGGTCGACGGCGTCGTCCTCCTGGTCGATTCGTCCGAGGGCGCGATGCCGCAGACGAAGTTCGTGACCGGCAAGGCGCTGGCGCTCGGCCTCAAGCCCATCGTCGTCGTCAACAAGGTCGACCGCCCCGACCAGCGCATCCAGGAAGTGCTGGACGAGGTGTTCGACCTGTTCGTGTCCCTCGACGCCAATGACGAGCAGCTCGACTTCCCCGTCCTCTACGCCTCGGGCCGCAACGGCTATGCGAGCGAGGATCCGGACCGTCGCGAGGGTACGCTGACGCCGCTCTTCCAGAAGATCGTCGACCATGTGCCGCCGCCGGCGCTCGATGCCGAGGCGCCGTTCACCTTCCTCGTCACGCTCCTCGACCGCGACAACTTCCTCGGCCGCGTGCTGACGGGCCGCGTCACCAGCGGCAAGGTCAAGGTGAACCAGGCGATCCATGCGCTCGACATGGACGGCAACGTCATCGAGACGGGTCGCGCGTCGAAGATCATGACCTTCCGCGGACTTGAGCGCGTGCCGACCGAAGAGGCGCAGGCGGGCGACATCATCTCGCTGGCCGGCCTCACCGTCGCCACCGTTTCGAACACGATCGCCGACGTGTCGGTCAGCGAGCCCATCCAGGCGCAGCCGATCGATCCGCCGACGCTGTCGATGCGCTTTGCCGTCAACGATTCGCCGATGGCGGGGCGTGAGGGCACCAAGGTGACGAGCCGCATGATCCGCGACCGCCTGATGCGCGAGGCCGAATCGAACGTCGCCATCAAGGTGACCGAAAGCGCCGACAAGGACAGCTTCGAGGTCGCCGGCCGCGGCGAGCTTCAGCTCGGCGTCTTGATCGAGACGATGCGCCGCGAGGGCTTTGAGCTCGGCATCAGCCGCCCGCGCGTGCTGTTCGGCACCGACGAGAATGGCGGCCGCACCGAGCCGTACGAAACCGTCATCATTGACGTGGACGAGGAATATTCGGGCTCGGTCGTCGAGAAGATGAACATCCGCAAGGCCGAGATGACCGACATGCGTCCCTCGGGCGGCGGCAAGACGCGCATCACCTTCTCCGCGCCCAGCCGCGGCATGATCGGCTATCACGGCGAGTTCCTGTCGGACACGCGTGGCACCGGCATCATGAACCGCCTGTTCGAGAAGTACGGGCCTTACAAGGGCGCGATCGAGGGTCGCAAGAACGGCGTCCTCATCTCGAACGGTTCGGGCGAGGCCAATGCCTATGCGCTCGGCCCGCTCGAGGAGCGCGGCGTGCTGATGGTGGGCGTCGGCGAGGCGTTGTACGAGGGCATGATCATCGGCGAGAACGCCAAGCCCGAGGATCTCGAAGTCAACCCGATGAAGTCCAAGCAGCTCACCAACTTCCGCGCGTCGGGCAAGGACGATTCGATCCGCCTGACCCCGCCGTGGAAGATGACGCTGGAACAGGCGATCGCGTATATCGACGACGACGAGATGGTCGAGGTGACGCCCAAGACCATCCGCCTGCGCAAGCGCTTCCTCGACCCGCACGAGCGCAAGCGCGCCAGCCGCGCCAAGGCGGCGTAAGCGACCTCAAGTCGAGCCCATGACGGCCCGCGCGTTCGCAATTGCGGCGCGCGGGCCGTCTTGCTAATCGGCCGCCATGATCGCGCCGCCCGAACTCATCCGCATCGCCAATACCCGCGTCGCCTGTGACGGTGCGGGCGATATCGAGCCTGCGCTCGGCCATCCGCGCGTGTGGCTGCAGATCGACGATACCGGCTATGTCGACTGCGGTTACTGCGATCGCCGCTTCGTCCTGATCGGCGGGCCGGCGGACGGCGCGGACCATTCGCAGCTTCGCGATCACGGCGACGGCGCGGGGCGGTAAGCCCCCACCCCTTCGACATCGCAGCCCGTGCGCCTATATCGGGAGGATGACCACGCTCACCGATCCGCGCGCGTTCCTTTATGGCGATGCACTCGACCCCGACGCCGCCCTCCGCCTGACGCGCGATGCGCTGACCCGCGCTGAGGATGGCGAGCTCTACCTCCAATATTCGCATAGCGAGGCGTTCGGGTTCGACGACGGGCGGCTGAAGACCGCGTCGTACAACAATCATTCGGGTTTCGGCCTGCGCGCGGTCTCCGGCGAGCAGACCGCGTTCGCGCAGGGCAATGCGCTGTCGGCCGACGCGATCGCGCGCGCCGCCTCGACCATGGCGCTGATCGACCCGGCGCGACAGGCCAAGGCACCGCCGCCGCGCGGCAACAACCGGCACCTCTATACCGCGGCCGATCCGCTCGACCTCGTCCCCTTCGCCGACAAGGTGGCGCTGTGCCAGACGATCGACGCCGCCGCGCGCGCCCGCGACCCGCGCGTCTGCCAGGTCAGCGTCGGGCTGCTCGGTTCGTGGAACGTGGTCGAGATCGTCCGCCCCAACGGCTTCGTCGCCACCGACGTGCGCCCGCTCGTGCGCCTTAACGTCTCGATCGTGGTGGAGGCGAACGGACGGCGCGAGACCGGCAGCTTCGGCATCGGCGGGCGCGAGCTCTACGACCGGATCATGGCGCCCGAGACGTGGAACCGCGCGGTGGACGAGGCGCTGCGGCAGGCGCTGGTCAACCTGGAGGCGGTCGCCGCGCCGGCGGGCGAGATGCCCGTGCTGCTCGGCTCGGGCTGGTGCGGCGTGATGCTGCACGAGGCGGTGGGCCATGGGCTGGAGGGCGATTTCAACCGCAAGGGCAGCTCGGTCTATGCGGGCCGCATCGGCGAGCAGGTGGCCGCGAAGGGCGTGACGGTCGTCGACGACGGTTCGATCGCCGGCCGCCGCGGCTCGCTGTCGATCGACGACGAGGGGACGCCGACCCAGGAGAATGTGCTGATCGAGGACGGCGTACTTCGGGGCTATATCCATGATCGCCTGAACGCCCGCCTGACCGGTGTCGCGCCCACGGGCAACGGCCGGCGCGAGAGCTTCCAGCACGCGCCGATGCCGCGGATGACCAACACCTTCATGCGCGCCGGCAACGACGACCCCGCCGAGCTCCTCTCGCGCATCAAGCGCGGCATCTATGCCACCAGCTTCGGCGGCGGACAGGTCGACATCGTCTCGGGCAAGTTCGTGTTTTCCTGCACCGAGGCGTATCTGGTTGAGAACGGCAAGCTGGGCGCGCCGATCAAGGGCGCGATGCTGATCGGCGATGGCCCTACGGCGCTGACGAAGGTCGAGGGGATCGGCAACGACTTCGCGCTCGACGAGGGCGTCGGCATGTGCGGCAAGGGCGGGCAATCGGTGCCCGCGGGCGTCGGCCAGCCGAGCGTGCTGATCGGCGCGCTGACGGTCGGCGGGACGGCGTTGAACTGAGGGAGCCGGGCCGGCGCCCGGCTTCCATCGTCACCCCGGACTGGTTCCGGGGTGACGATGTGATCTACCGCCCCCGCCCGGCGATCAGTGCACGCACCGCGATCGTGCCGCGCACCCGCGCCAGCGAATCGTCGATATCGCCATTGTCGTCGCTTTGCGCGAGCGCGGCGTAACCGCGCTCCGCCCCGGCATAATCGTCCGCCGCCTCGGCACACAGCGCACGGTTGTAGAGCGTCGAGGGATGGTCCGGCAGCGCGGCGAACTCCGCGCAGGCAGCGGGCAGATCGCGCTGCGTCAGGCGGATCGCTGCCTTGAATCGCTCGGCCGCGTCCTTGTCCATGCCCTTGCGCCCCTCACGGAAGCGGACATTGCCGGTCCAGTCGTCGGGCGCGAACTTCTCGGTCGCCTCGTCGGCGATACTGCGCAGCATCTCGTCGACCTGGCTTTCCACGCCGATCGGCCGCGATTCGCCTGGGCACCAGCTCGCCTCGTTGCTTCGGGTGAGGCGCGCGCCCCAGCCGATGCGGCCGCTCTCCCCATCGACGACGCGCAGGTCGCTCGCCACGTCGATCCGGCGGCGGGTGCAGTCGAGTTCGACGTCACCCTTCTTGGTGCATTTGTCCTCGGGCCCCTCGATGCATCGCCGGCGCTTCAACGTGACGCGTCCTTCGTCCACGTCGGTGATCGCGGTGCCGTCGAGGATCATGTCGGCGCGTGCTTCCCCCGCCCGGCCACCGAGCAGATCGAACCACGGGCGCCCGCCGACCCTCCGCCCCGCCAGCGACCGCTCCAGCGCCCAGCCCAGCCGGCTGCCGTCGTTGCCGCCGATGCGGCCGATCGCGATGCTGCGCGCCGCCGCCACGCCCATGGCTTCGGGTGCACGCAGCGCGGCGATGCGCACCGCCTCCGCACTCGCCGCGCCGCTCATGCCGATCAGCGCCGCCGCCAGCGCGATTCGCCCCTGTTTCATCGATGACACCCCCATGCCCCTGTGCTTGTCCGAAAGGATAATGCCCGCCGCGCCGGAGGCAAGCCGCGCCCCCGCCGACTTGCACCCGCGCGGCAAGGATGCTAGCCGCGCGCCCATCCCGACCGGACCGCACCCGCTGCGGTCCTGTTCGCGCACCCGGCGCGAGTGGGATACCCAAGGTTCGCGAAAAGGAACGCGCGTGGAGACTTCCGGCGGTATTCAGGCCAGCCTCAGCGGACGCTATGCGACCGCGCTGTTCGACCTGGCGCGCGAGCAGACCGCGCTCGGCCCGGTCGAGGCGAGCCTCGCCGCGGTGCGTCAGGCGCTGGCCGATTCGGCCGACTTCCGCGCGCTGACGGTGAGCCCGCTGATCGGCCGCGCCGATGCCGGCCGCGCGATCGCCGCGGTCGCGCAGGCGCTCGACCTCGACAAGATCACGACGAACTTCCTCGGCGTGCTGGCCGCCAACGGCCGCCTTCGCGACCTGCCCGCCATCATCAAGACGTTCGCCGCGCTTGCGGCCCGTCACCGGGGCGAGACGACCGCCGAAGTCGTCTCCGCCCATCCGCTCGCCGCCGATCAGGTGGACGCGATCCGGCAGCAGCTTCGCGCCCGTGTCGGCCGCGACGTCAATGTAGAGCTGTCGGTCGACCCCAGCCTGCTCGGCGGGCTGGTCGTCCGCATCGGCAGCCAGATGATCGACAGCTCGATCAAGACCCGCCTCAACTCCCTCGCACATGCCATGAAGGGCTGAAAATGGACATCCGCGCCGCAGAAATCTCGAAGGTCATCAAGGACCAGATCGCCAATTTCGGCACCGAAGCGCAGGTGTCCGAGACGGGCCAGGTGCTGTCGGTCGGCGACGGCATCGCGCGCGTCCACGGCCTCGACAACGTCCAGGCGGGCGAGATGGTCGAGTTCGCCAACGGCGCGCAGGGCATGGCCCTCAACCTCGAGGCCGATAATGTCGGCGTCGTGATCTTCGGGTCGGACGCCGAGATCCGAGAGGGCGATACCGTCAAGCGCACCGGCACGATCGTCGACGTCCCCGTCGGCCGCGGCCTGCTCGGCCGCGTCGTCGATGCGCTCGGCAACCCGATCGACGGCAAGGGCCCGATCGTCGCCGAGAAGCGCAGCCGGGTCGACGTGAAGGCCCCGGGCATCATCCCGCGCAAGTCGGTGCACGAGCCGATGGCGACCGGCCTCAAGGCGATCGACGCCCTGATCCCGATCGGCCGCGGCCAGCGCGAGCTGATCATCGGCGACCGCCAGACCGGCAAGTCGGCGATCGCGATCGATACCTTCATCAACCAGAAGCAGGCGAACGCCGGCACCGACGAATCGAAGAAGCTGTACTGCATCTACGTTGCGGTCGGGCAGAAGCGCTCCACCGTCGCGCAGCTGGTCCGCACGCTCGAAGAGAATGGCGCGATGGAATATTCCATCGTCGTCGCCGCGACCGCATCGGACCCC
>CAJYLT010000074.1 GCA_913775795.1 uncultured Sphingomonas sp.
TCAGACGTCGAGGTTGGCGACGCTCAGCGCGTTCTCCTGGATGAACTCGCGGCGTGGTTCGACCACGTCGCCCATCAGGCGGGTGAAGATCTCGTCCGCCACGTCCGCCTGGTCGATCGCGACCTTGAGCATCGAGCGGACCGAGGGGTCGAGCGTGGTTTCCCACAGCTGCTCGGCATTCATCTCGCCCAGCCCCTTGTAGCGCTGGATCGACAGGCCCTTGCGGCCCGACAGCAGGATTGCCTCCAGAAGCTGACTCGGCCGTCCGACCAGCGTCTCGCCCTTGGCGACGGTCATCGCCTCTTCCTCGCCCTCGCTCGCCTCGGCGGCCTGGGCCGAGCGAGCGGGAACCAGCTTGGCGGCGCTGACATAGGTCTGCGCCTCTTCGGCGGCGAGCGTGTGGAGCTTGCGCGCCTCGGCGGAGGCGAGGAACGTCGCCTCGATGATGTGGTGGTCGGTTACGCCGCGCCACAGGCGGCGGAAGTGGAAGCCGCCTTCCTCGCTCATCTCCGCCGACCATTTGCCCTCGCCGTCGGCAAGGTCGAGGCGGCGGGTCGCCTCGATCAGCCGCTCGGCGCGGACCTCACGCGAGGCCTCGGGATCGAGCGCGCCGGCCAGCGCCAGCGTCTCGATGATCGAGGGGTCGTAACGGCGCGGCACGTAGCGCATCAGCGTCCGCATCCGCCGCGCGTGATCGACCAGGCCGCGCAGGTCCTGGTCCGCGCGCGTGCCGGTCGCGCCGTCGAGCACGTTGAGCCCGACGCCCGCCTCGACCAGATATTCGTCGAGCGCGGCATCGTCCTTGAGGTATACTTCCGACCGCCCCTTGGTCGCCTTGTAGAGCGGCGGCTGGGCGATGTAGAGGTGCCCCGCCTGGATGATCTCGGGCATCTGGCGATAGAAGAACGTCAGCAACAGCGTGCGGATATGCGCGCCGTCGACGTCGGCGTCGGTCATGATGACGATCTTGTGATAGCGAAGCTTGGCGAGGTTGAAGTCGTCGCGGCCGATGCCGGTGCCCATCGCCTGGATGAGCGTGCCGATCTCGCGGCTGCCCAGCATCCGGTCGAAGCGTGCGCGCTCGACGTTGAGGATCTTGCCGCGCAGGGGCAGGATCGCCTGGAAATGGCGGTCGCGGCCCTGCTTTGCGCTGCCGCCGGCGGAGTCGCCCTCGACCAGGAACAGCTCTGACTTGGCGGGATCGCGCTCCTGACAGTCGGCAAGCTTGCCGGGCAGGCTGGCAATATCCATCACGCCCTTGCGCCGGGTCAGTTCGCGCGCCTTCTTCGCCGCTTCGCGCGCGGCGGCGGCGTCGATCACCTTCTGGATGATCTGCTTGGCGACGGCGGGGTTCTCCTCCAGCCATTCGGCGAGCTTGTCGGCCATCAGCGCCTCGAGCGGCTGGCGCACCTCGGAGCTGACGAGCTTGTCCTTGGTCTGCGAGCTGAACTTGGGGTCAGGCAATTTCACGCTGACGATCGCGGTCAGCCCCTCGCGCATGTCGTCGCCGGTCAGCGTGACCTTTTCCTTCTTCAGAAGGCCCGACTTGTCGGCATAGTTGTTGATCGTGCGCGTCAGCGCTGCGCGGAACGCGGCCAGGTGCGTACCGCCGTCACGCTGCGGGATGTTGTTCGTAAAGGCGAGGACGTTCTCGTAGTAGGAATCATTCCACTCGAGCGCGACGTCGATCGTCACGTCGTCGCGCGTGCCCGCGATCGCGACGGGATCGGGCATCAAGGGCTGCTTGTTGCGGTCGAGATACTTCACGAACGCGGCGATGCCGCCCTCGTAGAACAGCTCGACTTCCTTCACTTCCTCATGCCGGGCGTCGCGCAGGAACAGGCGGACGCCCGAATTGAGGAAGGCAAGCTCGCGATAACGATGCTCGAGCTTGTCAAAGTCGTATTCGGTAATCTTGAACGTCTCGGGGCTCGCGAGAAAAGTGACGCGCGTCCCCTTCTTCCCCTCCGGCGCGGGGCCGAGCACGCGCAGCGGCGCCTCGGCATCGCCGTGGCGGAAGCGCATGTAATGCTCCTCGCCGTCGCGCCAGATGTTGAGGTCTAGCCATTCGGAAAGGGCATTGACGACGCTGACGCCGACGCCATGCAGGCCGCCCGACACCTTGTAGGCGTTGGTGTCGCTGGTGTTCTCGAACTTACCGCCGGCGTGGAGCTGGGTCATGATGACCTCGGCTGCCGACACGCCCTCCTCGGGGTGGATACCGGTGGGGATGCCGCGGCCGTTATCCTCGACGCTGACCGATCCGTCGGCGTTCAGCTGGATGATGATGCGATCGCAATGCCCGGCCAGCGCCTCGTCGATCGCGTTGTCGCTCACCTCGAACACCATGTGGTGGAGGCCCGAGCCGTCGTCGGTGTCGCCGATATACATGCCCGGCCGCTTGCGTACGGCGTCGAGACCCTTCAGCACCTTGATCGACGAGGCGCCGTATTCGTTTTCGTTGGTGGTTGCCATGCACCATCATATAGGCGCGGGCGGCGTGTAACGAAAGCGAAATGGGCCGTTTCGGGCGTCTCAGGCGACGCGGATCCGCCCCTTGCCCAGCCGTTTCGCCGCATAAAGCGCGCCGTCGGCATCGCGCATCCACGCATCGGGATCAGCCAGCCGCCGCGCATCGGCAAAGGCGAGGCCGCCCGACACGCCGAAGTGCAGCAACCGCCCGTCCCATTCGACCGGCAGCGCCAACATCTGCGCGCGTCGCCCGATCCGCCGCGCCGCCGCCAGCCGCGCCTTGCCCGCATCGGGCAGCAGGATCGCGAACTCGTCGCCGCCCAGGCGTGCGGCGATGTGCGCGTCGCCGAATGCGCTGGCCAGCCGCTCGCCCACGACCGCGAGGCAAGCATCGCCCGCGGCATGGCCGTGCGCGTCGTTGATGCTCTTGAACCCGTCGAGGTCGAGGAGCAGCAGCGCGCCGGCATCCCCCGCCTCCAGCCGCGCGCGAAACGCCGCGCGGTTGGCAAGGCCGGTCAGCGCGTCGCGGTCGGCCCGCTCACGCAATGCTGCGATCGCCGCGCGTTCGGCGGTGACGTCCTGTTTCCACCCGTTGAGCGCGACGGCCCGGCCGTGGCGCCGCTCGACCTCGCCCCACACGCGGACCCAGCGGCGGGGGCCGTTGCCCGGTGCCAGCTCGGCGTCGAACGTAAAGGGCTCGCCGCTTTCGATCGCGGCGGCGCGCAGCCGCTCCATCGTCGCCCGTGATTCGGGCGTGTACCGCTCAACGGCTTCGCGCCGGTCGAGCGGGCGGGCGGGGTCGATCCCGAACAGGTCGAACACCGCCGTTGTCCAGGCAAGCCGTTGATCGGCAAGCTCGCACCGCCACGCCCCCGCCCGTGCCAGCGCCGCGGCACGTACCAGCATGGGGGCGGGCAGGGTGACGGGCGCAAGGGGAGTGGGGCGGCTGGCCATGCCCGCCCTTAGCGCGCGAAGGGTTAATCCGCGGTTTGCCGCGTCCTTCAGCCTGCGGGCATGGTGTCGTAGACGACCACCTTCGACCAGAGCGCGGCATTGTCGCGGACGAACTCCAGATGGATCGGATGATCCTGATACGCCTCCTGATCGGCCGGACTGTCGAACGTGAGCGTCCAGGACAGATCGTAGCCGCGCTGGACGACGTCGCGCGTCGTGCCGGCATGCTGGCCGATCTGATAGCTGCGGATCGTCGGCGTCGCGGCAAGCTTCCTGAGGGCGGCAATCAGTTTCGCGCGATCTTCCGCATTGCCGGGCCGCTTCAGCGTGAAGAACACATGGTGGATGAAGCGGCGCTCGGCAGTGGCGCCGCCCTGTCCCGCTCCGGCCGGGAGGATCGAGGCGGCGATCAACAGCCCGCCGGCAAGCATTTGGAACATGGTGCGCATCTGGCTCTCCCTTTCGCGCAGCCAAGCGCATCCTATAGGAAAAGCCAAGCGGTGAATGTGCCAGCGAAGGCTATCAAGGTTCGGGAGGAGCCGCCCCGCGTCGCCGCGGGACGGCCCGATCCGGATCAGCGCCCGTCGAACTCGGTCGCGCGGCGGCCGAGCAAGGTGATCTCGACGCGGCGATTGCGACGCATCCCCTCTGCGGTGGCGTTGCTGGCGACGGGCTGGCGCTCGCCGAACCCCTTGGTGCTGAAGCGCGCGCGGGTCACGCCCATATCGTCGAAGGCGGCGCGGACCGCGTCGGCGCGGCGCAGCGACAATGCGTTGTTGTGCGCATCGGTCCCGCGCGAGTCGGTATGGCCGTCGATCGCGACGCGCACCCCCGGCGTCGCGCGCAGGTAATCGGCCAGCGGCTCGAGCTTGGCGATCGCGCCGGGGCGCAGCACCGCGCTGTCGGTCGCGAACAGCACTTCCTCGGCCAACGTCATCGTTGCGCCGCGCTGGGTCTGGCGGAAACCGTAGCCGCGCATCGCCCCGCGATCCCAGCGACCCGGGCCCTCGCGCACGACAACGACCGCGCCGCGGTCGCGCGCTTCCCAGTCGAAGCGGTCGCGGCGACCGTCGGCAAGGATCTCGAACGCGCGATTGGCCTCGCGCGCCTCGATCGGCTGGATGCGACCGTCGCGGTTGCGATCAAAGTTGCGGAGGACGAACGCGCGCCCGCGATTGCTCGCGCGCAGTTCGGGATAGAGCGCCGGCACGCCCGCGCCGACCAAGCGGATCGCCGGCGCGCCGCGGCGGCCACCCGACCAGTCCCAATTCTGTGCCAGCGCCGGGCTGGCGGTCGCGCCGATCATCGTCAGGCAAATGAGGTTACGCTTGATACCCATGTTCAAACCTTTCGTAGCTGCCCCCACAACCGACGAGGGGCGGTACGCCCGAAGGCTTGAACCGTTGCTGGCCGGTCCGCTTATCGCAGGTTAAGGTCGTCTGATCGGCTCGCATGAAAACGGGGCCCCGGATCGCTCCGGAGCCCCGCCATTCGATCGTCGCCGAATCAACCCTGAGCGCGCGCGCCCTGGCGATTGCCGCCGCCCGGACGGCCACCGCCGCCGGGGCGACCGCGGCCGCCGCGCGGGCCGCCGGGGCGGCCGGCACCGTGACCGGCGCGATCGCCCGCGGGCTTGGCCGCATGCGTCGCGCGCGGACGGCGCGGACCCTGCTCCTGGCGCACGCGCTCGGGGCGCTCGGCCGGGATCGGGCCGACGCGGCTCGACTTGATGCGGTGGCTCTCGGCCTCGAAATTGTCGGGCAGGGGCACGACGCTGATGCTCTGGCGCGTCAGCTTCTCGATCTGGCGAAGGTAACCCTTCTCCTCGGCGTCGCAGAACGCGAACGCCACGCCCGTCTTGCCCGCACGCGCGGTGCGGCCGATGCGGTGGACATACTGCTCGGCGACGTTGGGCAGCTCGAAGTTCAGCACGTGGCTGACGTCGGACACGTCGATGCCGCGCGCGGCGATGTCGGTCGCGACGAGGATCTTGACCTTACCCGCGCGGAACTCGGCCAGCGCCTTCTCACGCTGCGGCTGCGACTTGTTGCCGTGGATCGCGTGCGCGACGATGCCGTTGGAGGCGAGCAGCTTCACCACGCGGTCGGCGCCGTGCTTGGTGCGGGTAAAGACGATCGCGCGCTCCACCTCGTTTCGCTGGAAGAACAGCGTGAGGAGCGCCTGCTTCTCGGCCTGGTTGACGTGGGTGACATACTGCTCGACGCGCTCGGCGGTGGTCGCGACCGGGGTCACGCGCACCTCGACCGGATCGGTCAGGAACTTGTCGGCCAGTTCCTTGATCGTCTTGGGCATGGTGGCCGAAAAGAACAGCGACTGGCGGTTGGCGGGCAGCATCGACACGATCTTGCGCAGCGTGTGGATGAAGCCGAGGTCGAGCATCTGGTCCGCCTCGTCGAGGACGAGGATCTCGAGGTCGCCGAGGCTCATGCAGCGCTGCTCGATCAGGTCCATCAGACGGCCCGGCGTGGCGACGAGGATGTCGACGCCCGCGGCGGTATCGCGGCGGTTGCGCGCGATCGGCGTGCCGCCGAACACGGTGGCGACAGTGAGCTTGGTGAACTTGGCATAGGCGCGCGCCGACTCGGCGATCTGGCTGGCAAGCTCACGCGTGGGCGCAAGGACGAGCATCCGGCAGCGCATCGGCTTGCGGCGCTCGTTCGCCTTCACGAGGCGATCGATCGACGGCAGCATGAACGCCGCGGTCTTGCCGGTGCCGGTCTGGGCGATGCCGAGCAGGTCGTTGCCCTCGAGAAGGGCGGGGATCGCTTGGCTCTGGATGGGAGTCGGCGTGTCGTAGTTCTTCGACGCAAGCGCATCGAGCACGGACCGCGAGAGGCCGAGGGTCGAAAAGGACATGGGGGTATCTCGTATTCTGGCGCGCCGGGCACAGCAAAGGGCGCACGACGGGCGGGTCGTAAAGGCGCCCCGCGTGACATGGGATGCTGGCTGGGCGACGCGAGCCTGGCGGGGTCTTGAAACCCTCGCCGATCACGCTGCTTCAATTGAAAGCGTCGCTGCACCGCGGCAAATGCGCCCGAACGTCCGAAAAGTCAAGGTGCGGTGATATGGCCGTGCTCGACATGCAGCCGCGTGGCATCGGCGGGCAGCTCGGCGAACAGCGCCTCCTCGGTGCCCGTCATCCACACCTGCCCCTTTCCGGCCAGCCGCTCGAACAGCGCAGCGCGGCGCAGCGGGTCGAGATGCGCGGCCACTTCGTCGAGCAGCAGCACCGGCGGATGCGGCATCGTTGCGGCGACGAGGTCGGCATGGGCAAGGACGATGCTGAGCAACAGCGCCTTCTGCTCCCCGGTCGAACAGAGCGCGGCGGGCTGGTCTTTGTCGCGGTGCGTGACGATCAGGTCGGCGCGGTGCGGGCCGACCAGCGTGCGCCCCGCCGCCGCATCGCGCCCGCGCCCCTGCGCCAGATCGCGCGACAGGTCGCCGCCCGCCCAGCCGTCCAGCGCCAGTGTCGGCCGCGCGAACGGCCCCGGATCGGCACTCTCGACGATCGCCGACAGCGCCGCCACCGTCCGCCGCCGGGCGGCATCCACCGCCGCGCCATGCTCGGCCATCCGTGCTTCCAGCGCCGCCAGCCACTGCGGATCGGCCGGCGCCTCGTCCGCCAGCAGCCGGTTGCGCTCGCGCATCGCCGTTTCGTAGCGGGTGGCGTGCCCCGCATGGCCGGGCTCCAGCGCCAGCGTCAGCCGGTCGAGGAACCGGCGTCGCTCACTTGCTGGCTCGGCGAACAGGCGGTCCATCGCGGGCGTCAGCCACAGCACCGCGAGCCATTCGGCCAGCGCGGTGGCGGGCGCGGCGGCGCCGTTGACGCGCACCAGTCGACGCTCCGGCGCGCCCGGCTGTACGCCTGTACCGAGCGTCGCATCGCCGATCAGCGTCGCGGCGACGCCGAACCCCCCCGGCCCGCCCTGTCGCGCCATCGCCGGAAACGTCGCGCGGCGCAGGCCGCGGCCGGGGGCGAGCAGCGAGACTGCCTCCAGCACATTGGTCTTGCCCGCGCCATTTTCCCCCGTCAGCGCGACGAAGCCCGGCCCCGGCTCGATCACCGCATCGGCATGGTTGCGAAAGTCGCTGAGCGCGAGGCGGACGAGCATGGCGGGGCCGGGCTTAGGGGCGGGAGCGACCCACACGCAACCTTCGCTTCGTCGCGGCGTTGCCACGGGCCAAAGAGATTGATCGAGGTGAAGATGATGAAACGCCGCCCCGCGCTTGCGCTCCTCCCATTCGCGCTCGCCACCGTCGCCTGCTCGCCGCAGACCCCGCAAGAGCAGCAGGCCGAGAAGATTCGCGACCAGGCCGATGCCCAGGGCGATTCGATCGAGGCCGCCGCCGCCAACCAGGCCGCACAGATGGACGAACAGGCCGCGGCGCTGACCAACCAGGCCGGCACGTCGCAGGGCTATGACGCACAGCGCACCAACGTCCGTGCCGAGGCGCTTCGCAAGGAAGCCGACCTCGTCAAGGAACAGGCCGAGGCGCGCGCCAAGGCCGTCCGCGACCAAGGCGAGGCACAGGCGAGCGCCGTCCTCGCGAAATAAAGATGCGGCGCGGGACCGGTGCCCGCGCCATTCCTTGCTTGACTCGCCGCTGTGTCCCGTTAGGGCCGGCGGCGGGCCACGCGGTCCCAACGCCGCGCGTGCTCTCTGCAAGGAGAGACTGACATGACTGATCTATCTGCCGCCGACGCCGCCACTGCGCCCGCGAAGCCCGCCGAGAAACCCCGGCGCCCCCATTTTTCCAGCGGTCCGTGTGCCAAGCCGCCCGGCTGGTCGCCCGACAAGCTCGACACGCGTGTCATGGGCCGCTCGCACCGCTCGAAGCTCGGCAAGAACCGGCTCCAGCACGCCATCGACCTGACCCGCGAAATCCTGGGCGTGCCCGACACGCACCGCATCGGCATCGTGCCGGCCAGCGACACCGGCGCGGTCGAGATGGCGATGTGGTCGCTGCTCGGCGCGCGGCCCGTCAGCCTGCTTGCCTGGGAAAGTTTCGGCGAGGGCTGGGTGACCGACGCGGTCAAGCAGCTCAAGATTGAGCCGACCGTCATGCAGGCGCCCTATGGCGAGATCGTCGACCTGACGACCGTCGACCAGAGCCACGACGTCATCTTCACCTGGAACGGCACCACCTCGGGCGTTCGCGTGCCGAACGGCGAGTGGATTCGCGACGATCGCGAGGGGCTGTCCTTCGCCGACGCGACCTCGGCCGTGTTCGCGATGGACATGCCGTGGGACAAGCTAGATGTGACCACCTTCTCCTGGCAGAAGGTGATGGGCGGGGAGGGTGGCCACGGCATCCTGATCCTCGGCCCACGCGCGGTCGAGCGCCTCGAAAGCTATACTCCCGCCTGGCCACTCCCCAAGATCTTCCGCATGACGAAAGGCGGGAAGATCATCGAGGGCATCTTCAAGGGCGAGACGATCAACACCCCCTCGATGCTCGCGGTCGAGGATTACATCTTCGCGCTCGAATGGGCCAAGTCGATCAGCGGCCTGAACGCGCTGATCGGCCGTTCGACCGCCAACGCCACTGCGCTCGGCCGCATCGTCGAGGAGCGTGACTGGCTCGGCCATCTCGCCGCCGACCCGGCGACGCGATCGAACACCAGCGTCTGCCTGACGGTCGAGGGCGCGGACGAGGGCTTCATCAAGAAGATGGCCTCGCTTCTGGAGGCGGAGAACGCCGCCTACGACGTTGCCGGCTATCGCGACGCCCCGCCGGGGCTGCGCATCTGGTGCGGCGCCACCGTCGACACCGCGGATGTCGAGGCGCTCGGCCCTTGGCTCGACTGGGCGTACGCCGCCGCCAAGTCGGCCTGATCCCCTTTTTCACGTCACCCCAGCGAAAGCTGGGGTCGCTTTCCCCAATTGCGCCCCTGCGGCGCCCGATCCCAGCCTTCGCTGGGATGACGAGGTGAACCATGCCCAAGGTCCTGATTTCCGACAAGATGTCCCCCCTGGCCGCCCAGATCTTCCGCGAACGCGGGGTCGAGGTGGACGAGATCACCGGCAAGACCCCCGAAGAGCTCAAGGCGATGATCGGCGAGTATGACGGGCTCGCCATCCGCTCCTCGACCAAGGTGACGAAGGACATTCTCGCCGCCGCGACGAATCTCAAGGTGATCGGCCGTGCCGGCATCGGCGTCGACAATGTCGATATCCCCGCCGCCAGCGCCGCGGGCGTCGTCGTCATGAACACGCCGTTCGGCAACTCGATCACCACCGCCGAGCACGCGATCGCCCTCATGTTCGCGCTCGCGCGCCAGCTGCCGGAGGCGAATGCGCAGACGCAGGCGGGCACCTGGCCCAAGAACGGCTTCATGGGCGTCGAGGTGACGGGCAAGACGCTGGGCCTGATCGGTGCGGGCAATATCGGCTCGATCGTCGCCGACCGGGCGCTGGGCCTCAAGATGAAGGTCGTCGCGTTCGATCCCTTCCTGTCCGCCGACCGCGCGGTGGAACTCGGCATCGAGAAGGTTGAGCTTGACCAGCTGCTCGCCCGCGCCGACTTCATCACGCTGCACACGCCGCTCACCGACCAGACGCGCAACATCCTGTCGGCGGAAAACCTCGCCAAGACCAAGAAGGGCGTGCGCATCATCAACTGCGCGCGCGGCGGCCTGATCGACGAGGCGGCGCTGAAGGATCTGCTCGACAGCGGCCACATCGCCGGCGCCGCGCTCGACGTGTTCGTGACCGAGCCTGCCAAGGAGCACCCGCTGTTCGGCACGCCGAACTTCGTCGCGACCCCGCACCTGGGTGCGTCGACCAACGAGGCGCAGGTCAATGTCGCGCTGCAGGTCGCCGAGCAGATGGCCGACTATCTCGTCTCGGGCGGCGTCACCAACGCGCTCAACATGCCGAGCCTGTCGGCCGAGGAAGCGCCGCGCATCCGCCCGTACATGCAGCTTGCCGAACGGCTCGGCAGCCTGATCGGCCAGCTGAGCCACGACGCCGTCCCGCGCATCTCGATCCATACCGAGGGCGCGGCGGCCGAACTCAATCCCAAGCCGATCGTCTCCGCCGTCCTTGCCGGCTACCTCCGCGTCCATTCGGACACAGTGAACATGGTCAACGCCCCCTTCCTCGCCAAGGAGCGCGGGATCGAGGTGCGCGAGGTGCGGACCGAGCGCGAAGGCGACTATCACACACTGGTGCGCGTCTCGGTCAAGACCGAGGCGGGCGAGCGCTCGGTGGCGGGCACGCTGTTCGGCAACGAGGCGCCGCGCCTGATCGAGCTGTTCGGGATCAAGGTCGAGGCCGATCTCGCCGGTCACATGCTATATGTCGTCAACGAAGATGCGCCCGGCTTCATCGGCCGCATCGGCACGACGCTGGGCGAGGCGGGCGTCAACATCGGCACCTTCCACCTCGGCCGCCGCGCCGCGGGCGGGGAGGCGGTGCTGCTCCTCTCGGTCGACGAGCCGGTGACGCCCGATCTGATCGCCAAGGTCCGCGCGCTGCCGGGCGTCAAGACGGTGATGGCGCTCAAGTTCTGATGCGGTTAGGAGGCCGGCCATGACCGGCCTCCTTCCCGAAGGGTTTCACGACCGCCTGCCCCCGTTCGCCGATGCCGCCGCGCGGCTGGAGCGGCGCGTGCTCGATGCCGCGTTCGCGCATGGCTACGAGCAGGTGGACCCTCCGCTTGTCGAGTTCGAGAGCGCTCTCACCCACCGGCTGAAGGCGGGCGGGGCGCGCGATTCGGTGCGCTTCGTCGATCCGGTGTCGCAGGCGACGCTGGCGGTTCGCCCCGACATCACCGCGCAGGTCGGTCGCATCGCCGCCACCCGCATGGGCCACCACCCGCGCCCGGTGCGCCTCTCCTATGCCGGCGCGGTCGTGCGGCTGCGCGGCGGCAAGATCCGACCCGAGCGCGCGGCACGCCAGATCGGCTGCGAGCTGATCGGCCGCGATTCGGTCGCCGCCGCGCGCGAGGTCGTCGGCGTCGCGATCGAGGCGTTGCAGGCCGCGGGGCTCGAGGGGTTGTCGATCGACTTCACGCTGCCCGACCTGCTTGCCGAGCTGGCCGGCGACATGGCCCCCGACACGCTGGCGGGCTTGCGCGAGGCGCTCGACGGCAAGGACGCCGCCGGCGTCGCCGCGATCGACCGCGCGTACCTGCCGCTGATCGAGGCGGCGGGGCCGTTCGATGCGGCGCTGACGCGGCTTCGCGAGAGTGCGCATGGCGCGGCGCTGAAGACCCGGCTCGACGGGCTGGCAGAAATCGCCGCGTCGGTGCCCGCGGGTGTCGCGCTGACGCTCGACCCGACCGAGCGGCACGGGTTCGAATATCAGAGCTGGCTGGGCTTCTCGCTCTTCCAGACCGGCGTCCCGGTCGAGGTGGGCCGCGGCGGCAGCTATGCGATCGTCCATGACGACGGGGCGGAGGAGCCGGCGATCGGCTTCTCGCTCTATGCCGACGCGATCCTCGATGCCGGCCTCGCGCCCATGGAGCGGCGGCGGCTGTTCGTGCCGGTCGGCGCCGATCCCGCGGCGGCGGCGGAACTGCGGCGGCAGGGCTGGGTTACGGTCGCGGCGCTGGAGGGTGAGGACACCCCTGCCGCCCAGTTGTGCACGCACATCCTGACGCCAAAGGGACCCGAACCGGCATGAGCCTTTCCGATCATGGCTGGCGCACCGACCATGCGAACCGCGCCGCGCTGATCGTCGATGCCGCCGATTACTACGTCCATGCCCGCCGCGCGATGATGCAGGCGCGCGAGCGGATCATGCTGATCGGCTGGGACTTCGACACGCGCATCATCCTCGATCGCAGCAACCCGCGTGACGGGGCGCCGACCGAGCTGGGGCCGTTCCTGACCTGGCTGGCGGACACGCGGCCGGAGCTGTGCATCAACATCCTCACCTGGGACGTGGCGGCGGTGAAACTGCTCGGGCGCGGGACCACCGGGCTGCGCCTGCTGCGCTGGATGGCACGGCCGAACATCGCTTTCCTGCCCGATCGTGCGCATCCGTTCAGCGGCAGCCATCACCAGAAGATCGTCGTGATCGACGACGCGTTCGCCTTTTGCGGCGGCATCGACATGACCGCCTCGCGTTGGGACACGCGCGAGCATCTGGACGATGACGAGCGGCGGCGGCGGCCCTTTACCGGGCGGCGCTCGATGCCGTGGCACGACGCGTCGATGGCGGTGGACGGGCTGATCGCCAAGGCGCTGGGCGATCTGGCGCGCGAGCGGTGGCGGATTGCGGGCGGCAACGACCTGCCCGAACCCGCGCCCGGCGGCGACGCCTGGCCCGACGGGCTGGAGCCGCATTTCCGCGACCTCGACATCACGATCGCCCGCACCCGCGGCGAGAATGGCGAGATCCCCGAGATCCGCGAGATCGAGGCGATGTTCGTCGCGATGATCGAACGGGTCGAACGCTTCGCCTATATCGAAACGCAGTATTTCGCCTCTCGCGTGATTGCGGAGGCGATCGCCAAGCGGCTGGACGAGGATGACGGGCCCGAGTTCGTCATCGTCAATCCCAAGGTCGCCGACGGCTGGCTGGAGGAGGAAGTGATGGGCGCGGCGCGGGCCGAGCTGATCGATGCCCTTCGCCAGCATCCGCATCATGAGCGCATCCGCATCTATACCCCCGTCACCCACCGCGGTGCCGACATCTATGTCCACGCCAAGATCATGATCGCCGACGATCGGGTACTGCGGGTCGGGTCGGCGAACATGAACAACCGGTCGATGGGCCTCGACAGCGAATGCGACCTGGTGATCGATGCGCCGGACGACGACGCCCGCGCGATGATCGCCGCGATCCGCGCCGACCTCATCGGCGAGCATCTGGGCGTCGGTCCGGCCGTGGTTGCCGAGACGCTGGAGGCGACGGGCTCGCTGATCGCGACGGTCGAGCGGCTGCGGGGTTCGGGGCGGACGCTCGCGCCGTTCGATCCGCCGGGCAAGGGCGAGATCCAGCGCGGGATCGCGCGCAGTCAGGCACTCGATCCCGAGCATCCCGAACAGGCGTTCGAGCCCGCCGGCCCCAACCGCCTCGTCCGCGGCATCCGCCGCCGTGCCCGCCGGGTGAGGAACCGCCTGCACCGGCATTGACGGCCGCGGTCGGCCCCGTAATGCGCTGACCCATGCGCTTCTTCTCGGACAATGCCGCCCCCGCCTGTCCCGCCGTCATGGCCTCGCTCGTCGAGGCCAATGCACAGGACACCGCCTATGACGGCGATGCCTGGTCGAAGCGGCTGGACGGGGCGTTCTCCGACCTGTTCGGCACCGATGTCGCGGTGATCTGGGTGCCCACCGGCACCGCCGCCAACGCACTCGCGTTGGCGGCGATGGTGCCGCCGCATGGCGCCGTCCTCTGCCACCGCGAGGCGCATATCCAGGTCGATGAGTGCGGCGCGCCGGAATTCTACACCCACGGCGCCAAGCTGCTCCTGATCGACGGCGAGGGCGGCAAGCTGACCCCCGACGCCATCGAGGACACCGCCGCCGCAATCCGCGACGACGTGCATCAGGTGCAGCCTCACGCGATCAGCATCACCAACGCGACCGAGGCGGGGCGCGCCTATACCCCCGCGGAAGTCGCCGCGATCGGCGAGGTGGCGAAGCGCCGCGGCCTCGCCCTCCACATGGACGGGGCGCGCTTCGCCAACGCCGTCGCGCATGTCGGTTGCACGCCCGCCGAGGTGACATGGCGCGCGGGCGTCGACGCGCTCTCATTCGGCTTCGTCAAGAATGGCGGCATGTCGGCGGAGGCGCTGGTGTTCTTCCGCCCCGACCTTGCCGCAACCACCCGCTATCGCCGCAAGCGGGCGGGGCACCTGCAATCGAAGGGCCGTTATCTCGCCGCGCAATTGCTGGCGATGCTCGAGAACGACGTGTGGCTCGCCAATGCGCGCGCCGCCAATGCGGGCGCGGCGCTGATCGCCGCGGCGGCGGGCGAGCGGCTGGTCGAGCCGGTGGAAGCCAATGAAGTGTTCCTGCGCCTGACCGCCGAGGAGGCGGCGGCGCTCAGGGCCAGGGGTTTCGACTTTTACGACTGGGGTCCGGGGCAGGCGCGGTTCGTCACCGCATGGGATCAGGGCGAGGGGGCGGTGCGGCCGCTCGCCGACGCCATCCGGGCGCTGTGAACCACGACGCAAAGCCACAATCGACGCGGTTGTCGGTGCTGATCCCGTTCGGCATCGTCACGCTGATCTGGGGCTCGACCTGGATCGTCATCACCGGCCAGCTGGGACAGGTGCCGCCGTCATGGTCGGTCGCCTATCGATTCGCCATCGGCGGGGCGGCGATGCTCTGCTGGGGGCTGTGGCGGCGCGAGCGGCTGCGGCTCGATGCGCGGGGGCTGGGGTTTGCCGCCATGCTCGGTGTCATGCAGTTCGTGCTCAACTTCAACTTCGTCTACCGCGCCGAGCTCTATGTCACCTCGGGGTTGGTGGCGGTGGTGTTCGCGCTGCTGCTCGTCCCCAACGCAATCCTGTCGCGCATCTTCCTCGGCCAGCGGATGGGCGCGCAGCTGATCGTCGGTTCGGTGATCGCGATGAGCGGCATCGCGCTGCTCTTCGTCCATGAGGCGCGAATCGACAGTGGCGGGGCGGGGCGTACGCTGACCGGCATCGCGATCACCATCGCGGGGGTCTGTGCCGCGTCGGTCGCCAATGTCATGCAGGCGACGAAGACTGCGCGGGCCTATCCGATGGCGGCGATGCTCGGCTGGGCGATGCTGTGGGGGGCGAGCGTCGATGCCGCCTTCGCCTGGGTCACGACCGGGCCGCCGCGGTTCGACCTCAGCCTGCCTTACGTGGCGGGGCTGCTGTATCTCGGGCTGGCCGCCTCGGCGCTCGCCTTCACGCTCTATTTCGGCGTGATCCGCACGATCGGCCCGGCCAAGGCGGCCTATTCGGGCGTGCTCGTGCCCGTTATCGCGATGGCGCTGTCGACGCTGTTCGAGGGCTATCGCTGGTCGCTGCTGGCCGGGCTTGGCGCGGCGCTGGCGATGACGGGGCTGGTGGTGGCGCTAAGGGCGCGCAGGCCCAACCGGTAGTCGGCATATCGCGGCTGCCAGCCAAGCAGTCGCTTCGCCTTGCCATTGGTGACGCGCCGGTTCTCGGCATGAAAGGCGCGCGCGGCGGGGCTCAGTGCCTCCAGCGGCACGACCGGCGGCGGGTCGAGGCCGAGCAGGCGGGCGGCGAAGGTGACGACGTCGTCCTGCGCGCACGGGGCATCGTCGGCGAGGTTGTAGGCGCCCGGCGGGGCGTCGAGGCCCTTTGCCACCCCCTCGGCCAGATCGTCGACATGGATGCGACTGAACACTTGTCCGGCGATCCCCGTCCGGTGCGCTTCCCCCGCCGCCACGCGGTCGAGCGGCGAGCGGCCAGGGCCGTAGATGCCGGGCAGGCGAAAGACGCGCGCCCCGCGGGCGAGCCATGCGGCGTCCGCTTCGTTCCGGTTCGCCCGGCGCCCGCGGATCGGTGCGCTCTCGTCCACCCAAGCGCCGCCCGCATCGCCATAGACGCCGGTCGAGGAGAGATAGGCGAGGGTGGCCCAACCCAGCACGTCACCATAGGCGGCAAGCACCGGATCGCCCGCCTCATCCGGCGGCACGCTGGACAGGATATGCGTCGCCTCGCCGGCCTCGAACCGCACGCGTTCGGCATCGTCGAAGCGGATCGTGTCGCCCCGCCCGTCACGCGTCGTCGCCATCACGCGCCAGCCGCGCGGGGCGAGCCGCGCGGCGATCACCCGCGCGCTGTAGCCGAGGCCGAAGATCAGCAGCCTCACGGGGCGGGCGTGGTCCCATAGAGCGACCCGAAGAAATCGCCCTTGTTCCACACCGGCCGCGGCCCGTCGGCCAGCGCCCGCGCGAGCTTGTAGTTCAGCATCGCGAACTGCCGCGCCGACGCCCAGTCGAACGGCAGCTTCATGTCGTCCGACGGCTGGTGATAATGCTTGTCGAGGAAATCCTTGGTCGCCGCCGCGCCCGGCCCCGCCCAGCCCGCGTCGATCGAGACCGAGGGGACGCCCTGCTTGACGAAGCTGTAGTGATCGGTGCGCACGAAGTTCGACTCCTCGGGCGCGGGATCGGGGCTGAGCTTCAGCCCCTCGGCCCCCGCGACCTTGGCGAGGATCGGGCCGATGCTCGAACGGTCCGCGCCGTACGCGACGATATCCTCGAACTTGTAGGTCATGATCGGCATGTCGAGGTTGACGTCGGCGACGATCGACCCCTTGGGCACGGTCGGGAAGCGGGCATAGTAATCGGAGCCGATCAGCCCCTCCTCCTCCGCGGTCACCGCCAGGAACAGCACGCTGCGCTTCGGCGGCGCGCCGGCATCTCGAAACGCGCGCGCGGCTTCGAGCATCGAGGCGATGCCCATCGCATTGTCCATCGCGCCGTTGTTGATCGCATCGCCGTTCACCGGCTCGCCGACGCCGATATGGTCGAGATGCGAGGTCAGGACGACATACTCGCCCTTGAGCGCCGGATCGCTCCCCTCCAGCTTGCCGACGACATTGGCGCTGGCGAGCGATACGATCTCGCTGCGCTGGGCAAAGCGCGCGGTGAGCCCAAGCGCGCCGGTCGGTAGCGGCTTCTTGGCGGCATCGGCTTTGCGCACGCGGTCCCACGAGACCGGCGACTTCGCGAACAGCTTGGCCGCGCCCGCATCGCTGATCGCGGCGAGTTGCGGTGCGCCGTCGCCGCGCGGCTGGCCGGGCCTTGTCCAGTTCATGCTCGGCCCCGACCACGCCTCGACGATCGCGGGGAAGTCGTAGGTTGCGCGGATCGCCGCCGATTCGATGAAGACGATGCCCTTCGCCCCGCGCTTGCCGGCGATCTCGGCCTTCACCTCGCGATTGCCGTAATGCGCGGCGACTTCGCTGTTGAGGCCGGGCGGGCCGCCATAGAGGACGGCGACGATGCGGCCGTTCACGTCGAGGCCGCGATAATCGTCGACCCCGCGCGTGGGATCGACGACGCCGTAGCCGGCGAACACCACCTCGCCCTCCACGTTGCGATCGGCCTCGGTCAGGCTGGCGCGGCCGACGAAATCCTTGCCCGCGACCAGCGGCTCGCTAGCCCCGCCGCGGGTCAGCGATGCGGTGCCTTCCATCGGCCGCGACGCGACCAACGGCACCGCCTGTCGCCACGTGCCGTTGTCGCCCGCGGGGGTCAGCCCCGCCTCCTGCATCCGCGCCGCCACGTACGCAGCGGCAATGTCATATTCGGGGCTGCCCGCCTGCCGGCCCTTCAGCGCGTCGTCGGCGAGGAACGCGACATGCGCCTTCATCGCTGCCTGATCGGGCGGAAGCGGCGCGTCGTTGGCCGCGATCAGCAGCCCGGCGACACCGGCGAGCAGCCAGGCCCTCACTTGGCCCCCAGCCCGCCATAGAGCGTGCCGAAGAAATCGCCCTTGTTCCAGCGCGGCCGCTCGGGCGCGTCGGCGATCTCGCGCGCGATCATATAGTTCGCCTCGATGAACCGCACGCCCGAGCTCCAGTCGATCGGCGGCGTCTGGCCCACCTCGTCGCTCGGCTGGTGGTAGTGCGTCGACAGGAACGCCTCGAACGCCGCCTTGCCCGGCCCCTTGGTGCCCGGCCAGACGAACACGCTGGGGATGCCCTGCTGGACGAAGCGATAATGGTCGGAGCGCACGAAGAAGCCCTGGTCGGGCATCGGATCGGGCGAGATTTCGAGGTTCAGCTTGCCCGCCGCGTTCTTGACGTACTGGCCGAGCGTCGTGCGATCCGCGCCGAACGCGACGATATCCTCGAACTTGTAGGTGATGATCGGCATGTCGAGATTGACATCGGCCACCAGATTGGCCTTCGGCAGTGTCGGATAGTGGGCGAAGTAATCCGCGCCGACGAGGCCCTTCTCCTCCGCCGTGACCGCGAGGAACAGGACCGACCGCTTCGGCGCCGCGCCCGCCGCCTTGAAGCGCCTGGCCTCCTCGATCAGCGAGGCGATGCCGACCGCATTGTCCATCGCGCCGTTGTAGATCGTGTCGCCGTTCTTCGCCTTGCCGACGCCGACGTGATCGAGATGCGCGGTTAGGACCACCACCTCGTCCTTCAGCTTGGGATCGCTGCCGGGCAGAAGCCCCGCCACGTTATAGCTGGTGACGGGCTTCGTCTCGGTCTTGAGCTTGACCGACAGGCGGCCCGGCAGCTCGACCGCGCGGAACTTGGCGTTCGGGTTCTCGGCGGTCGCGACGACCGACGCCCAGCTCGTCTTCGCGCCCGCGAACAGCTTCTCCGCGCCCTTCATGCTGAGCGTGCCGAGCGCGGGCGTCTTGGGTGCCGCGAAGAAGCCGGTGCCGTCCTTCTCGGCCCAGGTCATGCGCGCGCTGTCCCACGTGTCGGCCAGGCGCGAGAAGGGGCGCACCTTCGCGCTCGACGGCGATTCGAGCGTGATGACGCCAACCGCGCCCTTGGCCTGCGCGGTCACCGCCTTGTTCGCGCCGTTGCCGAAATGCGCGCGCTCCTCGCCCGGCAGGCCCGCGGGCGCGCCCGAGAAGAAGGCGACGACCTTGCCGCGCACGTCGACGCCGGCATAGTCGTTGCGCTTGAACGCCGGCGCGTCGATGCCGTAGCCGACGAACACCACCGGCGCGTCCACGCTCGTTTCGGCACGCATCGGGTCGGCGCCGGGCAGATAATCCTCGCCGAACGTCAGCGTCGCCGCCTCGCCGCGCTTGGGCGTCCAGCCGAACGCGCCCTTGTCGGCCGCCTTGTAGCTGACCAGCGGCACGGTCTGGAGATAGCTGCCGTTATCGCCGGCCGGCCGCAGGCCCGCGGCGTAATATTGCGAGGCGACGTACTGCGCGGCGACGTTGTAGCTGTCGCTCCCCGCCTCGCGCCCCTGCATCGCGTCGCTGGCCAGGAACATCACGTGCGCCTTCATCGCCGCCTCCGCCTCGGGCAGCGCGGCGTTGACGCGGGCATTGACCTCTGCGGGGTTCGGCGCGGGGGCGGGCGCCTCCTGCGCGGCGGCGACGGTGGCGAGCGAAAGCGAGGCAAGCAACAGGGTGCGAAGGATCATGGGGGCTCCCGGGGGGACTTTAGGGCCGTATAGGTCCCGCCTTGTTGCACCCGCGCGGCCCCCCAAGTAAAGCGCGCCGTCCCATGAAAAGCTCACTCGTCATCGCCGTGCCGAAAGGCCGTATCCTGTCCGAGGCGCTGCCGCTGCTCGCCGCGGCGGGAATCGTGCCCGAGCCTGCCTTCTCCGACGAGGATAGCCGGGCGCTCCGCTTCGCCACCAACCGGCCCGACATCGACCTCATCCGCGTGCGCGCGTTCGACGTTGCGACCTTCGTCGCGCATGGCGCGGCGCAGCTCGGCATCGTCGGGTCGGACGTGTTGATGGAGTTCGCCTATGCCGAGCTCTATGCCCCCGTCGATCTCGGCATCGGCCATTGCCGCGTGTCGGTGGCGGAGCCCGCCGACATGGCGGCAAAGGACGATCCGCGCGGGTGGAGCCACGTTCGCATCGCCACCAAATATCCCGGCATCACCCGCCGCCATTTCGAGGCGCGCGGCGTCCAGGCGGAGTGCGTGAAACTCAACGGCGCGATGGAGCTGGCCCCGATCCTTGGCCTTGCCCCGCGCATCGTCGACCTCGTCAGTTCGGGCCGCACGCTTAAGGAAAACGGGCTGGTCGAGGTCGAGACGATCGCCGAGGTGTCCTCGCGCCTCGTCGTCAACCGCACCGCGTTCAAGACGCGCGCCGAGGTGGTGGGGCTGGTCGATGCCTTCCGCGCCGCCGTCGCCGGAAAGGTCGCCGCATGATCCGCCTCGACACCGCCGCCCCCGGCTTTGCCGCCGCCTTCGATGCGCTGGTGAACGACCGGCGCGAAGCCGACGCCGACGTGTCGCGCGACGTCGCGGCGATCGTCGGCAGCGTCCGGCGCGAGGGCGATGCCGCGCTCCATGCCTTTACGAAGAAGTTCGACGGCCACGACCTGAACGACAGTGGCTGGCGGATCGAACGCGCGGATTGCGAGGCGGCACTGGCGACGCTCGACCCCGATCTGCGGGAGGCTCTGACGCTCGCGCGTGATCGCATCACCGCCTATCACGAAAAGCAGCGGCCCGCCGATGCAGAGTATGCCGAGGACAACGGCATCGTCACCGGCGCGCGCTGGCGCGGGGTCGATGCGGCGGGGCTGTACGTGCCCGGCGGGCGCGCTGCGTACCCAAGCTCGGTCCTGATGAACGCGATCCCCGCGCGCGTGGCGGGGGTGGAGCGGCTGGTGATCGTCACGCCCACCCCGAACGGGGAGGCGAACCCGCTCGTCCTCGCCGCCGCCGCACTGGTCGGCGCGGACGAGGTGTGGCGTGTGGGCGGCGCACAGGCGATCGCCGCGCTTGCCTATGGCACCGACCGCATCCGGCCGGTCGACGTGATCTGCGGCCCGGGCAATGCCTGGGTGGCGGAGGCGAAGCGCCAGCTTTACGGCGTGGTCGGCATCGACATGGTGGCGGGGCCGAGCGAGATCGTCGTCGTCGCTGACGGCGCCAACGATCCCGAATGGACCGCCGCCGACCTCTTGAGCCAGTCCGAGCATGATCCGACCAGCCAGTCGATCCTGTTCACCGACGATGCCGGCTTTGCCGATGCGGTCGCCGATGCGGTCGATCGCCAGATCGGCACGCTGTCGACCGCGAAGGTCGCGCGCGCCTCATGGGACGCCAACGGCGCGATCGTGCTGGTGCCGTCACTCGAAGAGGCGATGCCGCTGGTCAATCGCCTCGCGCCCGAGCATCTGGAGCTGGCGGTCGCCGAGCCCGCGCCGCTGTTCGATCTGGTTCGCCACGCCGGCTCGGTCTTTCTCGGCCGTCACACGCCCGAGGCGGTGGGCGATTACGTCGCCGGGCCGAACCACGTCCTGCCCACCGGCCGCCGCGCACGCTTTGCCAGCGGGCTGTCGGTGCTCGATTTCATGAAGCGCACGAGCTTCCTGTCGCTTTCGCAAGCCGGCCTCGCCGCGATCGGCCCCGCTGCCGTCCGGCTGGCCGAGGCCGAGGGGCTGCCCGCGCACGCCCGCTCGGTCGCGCTTCGCCTTTCCTGATTTCATTCAAGTTCCGGAACCCGAATGCCCAGTCCCAAGTCCCGCTCCCGCACCCAGGCCCGCGCCGCCGCGCGCCTTGCCGCCGTCCAGGCGCTCTATCAGCATGAGATGGAGGGGACCGCGATTCCCGCGCTGCTGCACGAGTTCCACCAGCACCGGCTCGGCGCGACGATCGAGGATGCCGAGTATCACGACGCCGACGTCTTCTTCTTTGACGACCTCGTCCAGGGGACGATGGCGCGCCGCGCGGAGATCGACGCCGCGGTCGCGGGCAAGCTCGCCGCCGGCTGGTCGCTCGACCGGCTCGACAAGCCGATGCGCCAGATTCTGCGCTGCGGCACGTACGAGCTGATCGCGCGGCCCGACGTGCCCGTGGGCGCGGTCATCAGCGAATATCTGGATGTCACCGACGCCTTCTACGACCGGCGCGAGAAGGGCTTCGTCAACGGCCTGCTCGATGCCGTTGCCAAGGAAGTGCGCGCAAAGCCCGCCGCCGACTGAACCCAAATCAAGGTCGGGGTGTTGTGTGGGGGCAAACGTCCCAAGGAGCCCCCCGACCATGAAGCGTTTCCTGATTGCCGCCATCGCGGCCGCCCTGCCGCTCACCGCGACGCCCGCCGCTGCGGCCCCTACCGCGACCGCTATCGCCGCCCCGCTCGAGATGGCGCCCATCGCCCAGCGCCGCGATCGCGACCGCGACTATCGCTGGAACGGCGACCGCCGCGACTGGGAGCCGAGCCGCAGCTATCGCGAGGGTCGCTATCGCGAGCGTCGCCTCGGCCGCAACGATCGCATCTACAAGGGCCGTGACGGCCGCGCCTATTGCCGCCGCAACGACGGCACCACCGGCCTCGTCGTCGGTGCGGTCGGCGGCGGCGTGCTCGGCAACCTCGTCGGCGGCGGCACGCTCGGCACGCTGCTCGGCGCCGGCGGCGGTGCGCTGCTCGGCCGCGAGGTCGACCGCGGCGGCGTCCGCTGCCGCTGATCGAAGCCCCGATCGATCGTCGATGCCGTCGTCCCGGACCGGGGCGGCGGCATCGCCATGCTGGCGACAGCCGGGTCGAAGCGCGCTAGCACGCCTGCGTGAACGAAACCGATTTTCTATCCGCGCTGCGCAGCCTGCCGCTGCATCCCGGCGCGATGAACCTCACCGACGATACCGCGCGCCTCGGCGAGTTCGTGCTGACCAAGGACCTGCTGGTCGAGGGGGTCCATTACCTGCCCGGCGATCCGGCAGGCGACGTCGCGTGGAAGCTCATGGCGGTCAATCTCTCCGACCTCGCCGCCAAGGGCGCGGCGCCGGTCGGCGTGCTGCTGGGCTATCCGCTGGGCGAGGATGCGTGGGATCGCGCGTTCCTGAAGGGGCTGCGCGCCGCGTGCGAGGCGTTCGCCTGTCCGCTGCTCGGCGGCGACACGGTCCGCGGGGCGGGGCCGCGTACGCTGTCGCTGACCGCGATCGGGCGCGCGGGCCCCAAGGTGCCGCTGCGCAGCGGCGCGCAGGCGGGGCACACGCTGTGGGTCTCGGGCACGATCGGCGATGCCGGCCTCGGCCTCGCCCTCGCGATGAGCGGGATGGGGCCGAGCGTGCTGCTCGACGCCTATCGCCGGCCGATGCCGCTGATCGAGGCAGGCCGGGCGCTCGGCCCCGTCGTCACCGCGATGTGCGACGTGTCCGACGGCCTGCTGATCGACACCGCGCGGATCGCCGCCGCCAGCCAGTGCGGTGCGGTTATCGACCTGTCCTGCATCCCCCGCTCGCCCGCCGCGCGCGAACTGGCGGGATCGAGCCGGGAGGCGCGGCTGGAGGCGGCGACCGCGGGCGACGACTATGCGCTGCTCTTCGCGCTGCCCCACGGCACCAGCCCCCCGGTCGAGGCCCGACGCGTCGGCTGGTTCGAGGCGGGGCTGGGCCTGCGCCTGATCGATGGCGGCGAATCGGTGCCGCTGCCCGCCGCGCTCGGTTGGGAACATGGACGGGCATAGCCGCAAACCAGCGGGTTGCACGGTGAGGGATCGGCCTATACCCCTAGGGGTTCGGTGACCCGCGGCGGCATCGTATCGGCGCGGGCGCCCCATAGGAGGGGAAGTCAGCGATATGAATATCGTTCTGATTGCCATCGGCTGCGGCGTGCTCGCGGTCCTGTATGGCATCGTTACCGCCGCACAGGTTCTGCGCGCGCCCGCCGGCGACGCCCGCATGCTCGACATCGCCGCCGCGATCCAGGAGGGGGCCAAGGCCTATCTCGGCCGGCAGTATCGCACCATCGCGATCGTCGGCGTAATCGTCGCGATCATCCTTTGGCCGACGCTGGGGCCGCTTTCGACGGTCGGTTTCCTCATCGGCGCGGTGCTGTCGGGGATTGCCGGCTATGTCGGGATGCTGATCTCCGTCCGCGCAAATGTCCGCACGGCGGAGGCGGCGCGCGGCTCGCTTCAGGGCGGGCTGACCATGGCGTTCCGCTCGGGCGCGGTGACGGGAATGCTCGTCGCGGGCCTTGGCCTGCTCGCGATCGCGGGTATCTTCGCCTATCTGATCGGGCCGGGCGGCATGGACCTGGCCGTCGAGGCGGATCGCCGCCATATCGTCGAGGCGCTGACCGCGCTCGCTTTCGGTGCGTCGCTGATCTCGATCTTCGCGCGGCTGGGCGGCGGCATCTTCACCAAGGCGGCGGACGTCGGCGCCGATCTGGTCGGCAAGGTCGAGGCCGGCATCCCGGAGGACGACCCCCGCAACCCGGCGGTGATCGCCGACAACGTCGGCGACAATGTCGGCGACTGCGCGGGCATGGCCGCCGACCTGTTCGAAACCTATGTCGTCACGCTGGGCGTCACGATGGTGTCGATCGCGCTGCTGATCCAGGCGAGCCCCGCCGAACTGA
>CAJYLT010000075.1 GCA_913775795.1 uncultured Sphingomonas sp.
CCCCCACCCGGCCGCCCATCAGGGTACATTTTGGGCGGCCGGGTGGGGGAGCGGGCCGGCACCGCGCAAATGCGCTGAAAGCGTATTTGCACCCCACCCTAAAGTATGTCGTCGGGGTTGCGCGCAACCAAGCGCGTTGCCAAAGGTTCGCCCCGACATGAGTGACGACGACCTGGATAAGGTACCCGGGGATACGATGATCCCCGGCGTGCTCCACGTCCCGCCGCCGCATCTGACCGATGCGTCGGCGCCGAAGGGTGCGCGTCACGACATCTTCTTTGCCGCGGTCGAGACGACGCGGATGCCGATGATCGTCACCGATCCCAATCAGCCGGACAATCCGATCGTCTTCTGCAACAAGGCGTTCGTGAAGATGACGGGCTACACGCCCGCCGATATTGTCGGTCATAATTGCCGTTTCCTGCAGGGGCCGGAAACCGACCGGAGCGTCATCGACCAGGTGCGCGACGCGATCGCCCGCCAGGAAGAGGTGGCGGTCGAGGTGCTGAATTACCGCAAGAACGGCTCGACCTTCTGGAACGCGCTGTTCGTGTCGCCGGTGTTCGATGCCAGCGGCAAGCTCATCTATTTCTTCGGCAGCCAGCTCGACATCTCGCGCCGCAAGGAAGCCGAGGAGGCGTTGCACCAGGCGCAGAAGATGGAGGCGGTCGGCAAGCTGACCGGCGGCATCGCGCATGATTTCAACAACCTGCTTCAGGTGGTGCTCGGCTATGTCGACCTGCTCGATGGGCGGATCGACGCGAACGACCGTTCGGCGCGGCGTGCGATCGAGGCGATCGGCGCGGCGGCGAATCGCGGAGCCACGCTGACGCAGCAGCTCCTTGCCTTTGCCCGCAAGCAGGAGCTGCGCGACCGGCTGCTCAACCTCAACACGCTGGTTTCCGATTTCAGCCCGATCATCCAGCGCAACCTGGGCGGCGAGGTGACGCTGAAGCGGACGCTGGCCGACGACCTCTGGAACAGCCGCATCGATCCGGTGCAGGCGGAGATGGCGCTGCTCAACCTCGTTTCCAACGCGCATGACGCGATGGACGGGGCGGGGCATGTCACCATCGCCACGGAGAATGTGGTGGCCGACAGCGACGGCGTGCTCGCGCCGGGGCTGGAGGCGGGGGAATATGTCTCGCTTTCCGTGACCGACAGCGGGCGCGGGATCGAGGAAGAGAATCTCGACAAGATCTTCGACCCCTTCTTTTCGACCAAGGGCGTGGGCAAGGGCACGGGCCTGGGCCTGTCGATGGTCTATGGCTTCATGCGCCAGTCGGGCGGCGGCGTCGCGGCGGAGAATCTGCCGGGCGGTGGCGCGCGCTTCACGCTCTATTTTCCCCGGGCGCGCGGCATGGTCGATGCCAAGCCCGGCCCGGTTCTGCGCAATGTCGGCGGGGGCGAGACGATCCTGATGGTCGAGGACCAGCCGCAGGTGGCCGAGCTCGGCCGCGCGATGCTCGAGGACCTGGGCTACGCCGTCGAGCATGTCGACAATGCCGCCCGCGCGCTGGAGGTGCTGCGCGGCGGCGGGCAGTTCGCGCTGGTCTTCACCGACATCGTCATGCCCGGCATGACGGGTGTCGCGCTGGCGCAGACGATCCGGCGCGAGTTCCCCAATCTCCCCGTCCTCCTGACGACGGGCTATTCGGACCGCGCGCTGGACGAGGACAGCCGCGCGTTCGAACTGGTGCGAAAGCCCTATCGCCGCGCCGACCTGTCCGCGCGCATCAAGACGCTGCTCGACGGGCCGAACGGCATCGCCTGACTTGTCATCGGCGCGCGCTCGGATAGAGCGGGGCCATGACCGAGCTGCCCAAGACCTTCGACCCCGCCGCCATCGAAACGCGCTGGTACGCGCATTGGGAGGAGGGCGGCCTGTTCCGGCCCGAGCGCCCGGGCGCCGAGCCCTGGACGATCGTCAATCCGCCGCCGAACGTGACGGGCTCGCTCCACATCGGCCATGCGCTCGACAACACCTTGCAGGATATTCTCGTCCGCCACGCCCGGCTTCAGGGCAAGGATGCGCGCTGGGTCGTCGGCACCGACCATGCCGGCATCGCGACGCAGATGGTGGTCGAGCGCAACCTGGCCAAGGATGGTGTCAAGCGCACCGACCTCGGCCGCGAGGCTTTCGTCGACAAGGTCTGGGAATGGAAGGGCGAGAGCGGCGGCGCGATCACGCGCCAGCTTCGCCGGCTCGGCTGCTCGATGGACTGGGCCAATGAACGCTTCACGATGGACGATGGCTTTTCGAAGGCCGTCCTCAAGGTGTTCGTGGAACTGCACCGGCAGGGCCTGATCTATCGCGACAAGCGGCTGGTGAACTGGGACCCCGGCCTCGGCACCGCGATCTCCGACCTTGAGGTCGAGACGCGCGAGGTGAAGGGCGGCTTCTGGCGCATCCGCTATCCGCTGGAGGACGGCTCCGGCCATATCGAGGTCGCGACGACGCGGCCCGAGACGATGCTCGCCGACATGGCGGTGGCGGTACACCCCGACGACGCGCGCTACACCGCGATGGTGGGTAAGCGCGTCCGCCTGCCGATCACCGGGCGGCTGATCCCGATCGTCGCCGACGAGCACGCCGATCCCGAACTGGGCTCGGGCGCGGTCAAGATCACGCCGGGCCACGACTTCAACGACTTCGAGGTCGGCCGCCGCGCTGGGATCGAGGCGCGCGACATGCTCAACATGCTCGATGCGAAGGCGGCGATCTGTCAGACCGTGGACGGCCTCGTCCCCGCCGAGATGATCGGCCTCGACCGCTTCGATGCGCGAAAGGCGGTGGTCGAGCGGCTGAAGGCCGAGGGCTTCCTCATCCCACATGTCGACAAGGAAGGCGCCGAACACGACGCCGAACCGCGCACGATCCAGACGCCGTTCGGCGACCGCTCCGGCGTGGTGATCGAGCCGTGGCTGACCGACCAATGGTATGTCGATGCGGCGACCCTGGCGAAGGGCCCGATCGAAGCGGTGCGGGACGGCCGGGTCGAGATTGTCCCGAAGTCGTGGGAGAAGACGTACTTCAACTGGATGGAGAACATCCAGCCGTGGTGCGTGTCGCGCCAGCTTTGGTGGGGGCACCGGATTCCGGCTTGGTATGGTTTTAGCTTTGCCAGTGATCGGATGAGTGTTCACCTTCCTGAGGACGGAGAGCTGCGCGACGCTGGCACCGCCTTTGATGAAACCATCGTTGCCGTAGATGAAGAGGCAGCGCTTGCGGAAAGCGCCGAGCGATACGGCGGGCGCGAAGTGCGAGTGGTTGGGTCTCGCACTGAAGCTGTCGCCCTCTTCGTCAATCAGCCGAATCTCTTTGGCAAGGTTGCGCCGATCTGGCGCGACCCCGACGTCCTCGACACCTGGTTCTCGTCCGCCCTCTGGCCGTTCGCGACGCTGGGTTGGCCCGAGGCCGATCCGCGCGAGGCCGGGCGCTATCCCAACGACATTCTCATTTCCGGGTTCGACATCCTGTTCTTCTGGGATGCGCGGATGATGATGCAGGGGATGCATTTCCTCGGCGAGGTGCCGTTCCGCAAGCTCTACCTCCACGGCCTCGTCCGCGCCGCCGACGGCGCGAAGATGTCGAAGTCCAAGGGCAATACCGTCGATCCGCTCGGCCTGATCGACCGGTACGGCGCCGATGCGCTGCGCTTCTTCATGGCGGCGATGGAAAGCCAGGGCCGCGACATCAAGATGGATGAGCGGCGGGTCGAGGGATACCGCAACTTCGCGACCAAGCTGTGGAACGCGACGCGCTTCGCCATGGCGAACGGCATCGGCGCATCGACGGGGCTGGAGCCGCCCGCCGCGACCCACGCGGTCAACAAATGGATCATCGCCGAGACGGTGGAGACGGTGCAGGCGCTCGACCTCGCGCTCGCCGATCTGCGCTTCGATGCGGCGGCCAACGCGATCTACCAGTTCGTGTGGAGCCGCTTCTGCGACTGGTATCTGGAACTCATCAAGGGCGCTATTGACGAGGAGACGCGGGCGGTCGCAGGCTGGGTGCTCGACCAGATCCTGGTGATGCTGCACCCGTTCATGCCGTTTATCACCGAGGAACTGTGGCACGCGCTCGGGACGCGCGAGCACGACCTGATTGTCGCCAAATGGCCGATGCCAGACGCGCGCGCGCTCGATCCGGCCGCGCGGGCGGAGATCGATTGGCTGATCCGGCTGGTGAGCGAGGTGCGCGCGGCACGGACCGAACTGGGCGTGCCGCCGGGCGCGAAACTGCCGATGCACGTGGGGGGCAGCGACGAAGCGACGAGCGCGCGGCTCGGGCGACAGGCGGCCGCGATCGCCCGGCTGGCGCGCGTCGAACTGGCCGAGGGGGAGGCGCCCGCGGGCGGCTCGCTTCAGGTCGTGGTCGATGGCGCGACGTACATGCTGCCGATCGGCGATGTGATCGACCTCGATGCCGAACGCGCCCGCCTCGCGAAAGCGATCGCGGCGGCGGAGAAGGAGCGCGATTCGCTGGCCGGCCGGCTCTCGAACCCGAGCTTCGTCGAACGTGCCAAGCCCGAGGCGGTGGAAAAGGCGCGCGCCGACCACGCCGACAAGGCGGCGGAGGCCGAGCGGCTGGCGGCTGCGCTCGCGCGGCTGGGGTAGGCGCGATTGCTCCCCTCCCCGGAAGGGGGGGCTGGGGGCCGGTTGGTCCGTTTGGATCGGTCCCGCTCGCCAACCGGCTAACCCACCCCCACCCCTCCTTTCCAGGGAGGGGAGTTGTTCGGTCGGGACAAACCCATCCCCGCCTTGCCCGGCGCGCGCGGCGCGCTAAACCGGGGGAAACGATAGGGCAGGGGACAAGATGGCTTCGATCGAGCGGGTGGACGGCGAAACGGTGAGCGCCGGGCCGAGCGCATCCGACATCCGGCTCGTCATCACCGCCTCGTCGCTCGGCACCGTGTTCGAGTGGTACGACTTCTTCATCTACGGCACGCTCGCCGCCTCCGGCATCATCGGGCGGACCTTCTTCCCGGCGGGCAGCGAGGTGATGCAGGCGCTGCTCGCCTGGGCCGGGTTCGCGGTCGGGTTCGGGTTCCGGCCGCTGGGCGCGGTGCTGTTCGGCTATCTGGGCGACAAGCTCGGGCGCAAATATACATTCCTCGTCACGATCACGCTGATGGGCGTGGCGACCGCGGGGGTGGGATTCATTCCCTCGGCCGCGTCGATCGGGCTCGCCGCGCCGGCGCTCATCATCCTCCTGCGGATCGCGCAGGGGTTGGCGCTGGGCGGCGAATATGGCGGGGCGGCGATCTATGTCGCGGAGCATTCGCCGCCGGGCAAGCGCGGCTTCTACACCAGCTTCATCCAGGCGAGCGTCGCGGGCGGCTTCATCCTGAGCCTGATCGTCGTGCTCGGCTTCAAGGCCTCGATGAGCGCGGAGGCGTGGCAGGCATGGGGCTGGCGGCTGCCGTTCGTCTTCTCGATCCTGCTGCTTGCCGTCTCGCTGTGGATGCGGTTCAAGCTCTCCGAGAGCCCGGTTTTCAAGGCGATGAAGGCGGCCGGCACGCTGGCGGGCAATCCGTTCGTCCAGAGCTTCACGCATCCGGGCAACAAGCGGCGGCTGCTGGTCGCGCTGTTCGGGATCGCCGCGGGCCTGACGGTGATCTGGTACACCGCGATGTTCAGCGTGCTGTCGTTCCTGACCGGGCCGATGCGGGTCGAGGAGACGACCGCGCAGGTCATCACCGGCGCGGGCGCGGCGGCGGGGCTGTTCTGGTTCATTCTGTTCGGGCGGCTGTCCGACCGGGTGGGGCGCAAGCCGCCGATCGTCATCGGCCTGATCGCCAGCCTGCTCTTTCTCTTCCCGCTGTTCTGGATGATCGGCAGCGCCGCCAATCCGGGGCTGGCGGAGGCGGCACGGCGCGCGCCCGTGATCGTCGCGGGGCCGACCTGCGCCTATGACGTGTTTGCCGCAAAGCAGGCGGACACCTGCGGCCAGGTGCTCGACCACCTGTCGAAGAAGGGCGTCGCCTATACCAAGGCGAAGGCGGCCTATGTTGCGGTGTCGATCGGCGGCGTGCCGGTCGCGGACCTGTCGCCGGCGGGGCTCGACGCTGCGCTGACCGCCGGGGGTTACAACCTCGACAAGGTGATACCGACGGGCAGGAACCTGCTCGTCATCCTGATCGCGATCGTCGGGCTCTCGGCGCTGTCGGGCGCGACCTACGGCCCCGTCGCGGCGGTGTTGTCGGAGATGTTCCCGCCGAGCATCCGCTATTCGTCGATGTCGATCCCCTATCATATCGGCACCGGCTATTTCGGCGGATTCCTGCCGTTCATCAGCCAGTATATCGTTGCCCGGACCGGCGATCCCTATGCGGGGCTCTGGTACACCTTCGCGGTGACCGCGATGGCGTTGGTGGTGGTGGGGATCGGCCTCAAGGAAACGCTGGGCGCCGAGGCGCGGGACTGAGGGGGCTCCCTTAACCCCGGGCACTTACCCCGGCGAAGGCCGGGGTCCAGTTGCGATGACGTTCGTGACGACGCGCAGCGCCAACCAATGATCGGCCCGCAACTGGGCCCCGGCCCTCGCCGGGGTACGGCCAAGTGCTCCCGCGAAGGCGGGAGCCCAGAGCCAAGCAGCACGCCGTTCGTGGCCCTGGGCTCCCGCTTTCGCGGGAGCACGGCGTCAGGCTTCCCTCCGCTTTCGCCGGAGCAAGCGAACGGCTTTCCCCCTCGATCCGAAACCGCTAGCGGGGCGCGGTGTTCGCGAACGATGCCCCTTCGCGCCTGACGCTCGATGGCGCGGCGCTCGTCCACAACTGGCAGGCGCTGCGCGGCCTCGGCGGCGGCGCGGCGTGCGGCGCGGCGGTGAAGGCGAACGGCTACGGGCTCGGCGCGGCTGGCGTGGTCGAGCGACTGGCGCGCGCGGGCTGCCGCGATTTCTTCGTCGCGACATGGGGCGAGGCGGCGGCGCTCGCCGATCTGGTCAAGCGCCACGATTTGTCACTGTCGGTTCTGCACGGCGTGCGCGAGCGCGACTTGACGACGGCGCGCGACCTGCCCGCGCGGCCGGTGCTGAACACGCCCGAGCAGGTCGCGCGCTGGCGCTCAGCCGGCGGGGGCGCGTGCGACGTGATGGTCGACACGGGCATGAACCGGCTGGGCCTCGCCGCCGGGGACACCGCGCTGCTCGACGGCCTCAACATCGAGACGCTGATGAGTCATCTGGCCTGCGCCGAGGAGGCATCGGCGATGAACGGCTGCCAGCGTGCCGGGCTGGCGGCGCTCGCCGGCAAGACCGGTGCGCGTCGGCTGAGCCTCGCCAATTCGGCGGGGATCGCGCTCGGGCCGGACTATGCCTTCGACCTGACGCGGCCGGGCATTGCGCTCTATGGCGGCGTGCCGTGCGAGGCGCTGGCAGCCAGCATCCGGCCGGTTGCGACGATCGAGGCGGAGGTGCTTCAACGCCGCCTCGTCCCCGCGGGCGCGGCGGTGGGCTACAACGCCACCTGGACCGCCAGCGAGGATACGCCCGTCGTCGTCATCAACCTCGGCTATGCGGACGGTTTCCCCCGCGCGCTCGGCCCGGCGGCGGTCGCGACGTGGGAGGGGGCGACGCTCCCGATCCTCGGCCGCGTGTCGATGGACCTGATCGCGCTCGACGCCCATGCCGCGCCGGGGATCGCGGAGGGCGACACAGTGCGCTTCGCCATCGACCTGCCCCGATGGGCGGCGGCGGCTGGGCGGTCGCAGTACGAACTGCTCACCGGCCTCGGCCAGCGGTTCGAGCGCGTCTGGCACGACTGAAGGGGTATTGCAGCGCGGCGCACCGCGCTAGAGGGCAGCCATCCAAGGGAGATGCCCATGCCGAACTGGTCAAAGATCGAAGCCGCCCCGCGTCCCACGCTTGCCGAGCTGTTCGAGAAGGGCGACCGGCTGGACGGCCTGACGCTCGATGTCGCGGGCATCCATTTCGACTGGTCGAAGACGCACCTTACGCCCGAACTGATCGCCGACTTCGCCGCGCTGGCGGACGAGGCGGGGCTGGCGGCAAAGCGCGACGCGCTGTTCGCGGGTGAAGTCGTCAACGTGACCGAGGGCCGCGCGGTCGAGCATACTGCCGAACGTTATGAGGGCGCACCGGAGAGTGTCGCGCGCGCCAAGGCGCAGCACGCCCGGATGCGCGCGCTGATCGACGCGATCGAGGGCGAGGCGCTGGGCCCGATCCAGCACGTGCTCCACATCGGTATCGGCGGATCGGCGCTCGGCCCCGACCTGCTAGTGAGCGCGCTGGGGCAGGAGGGGATGCATTACGACGTCGCCATCGTCTCCAACGTCGACGGCCTCGCGCTCGAGAACGCGCTCGAGCATTTCGACCCGCACGCGACGATCATCGCGGTCGCGTCCAAGACCTTCAGCACGACCGAGACGATGCTGAACGCCGAAAGCGCGATCGGCTGGCTGACGGAGGCGGGGGTCGAGGACCCCTATGGCCGCGTGATCGCGCTGACCGCGAACCCGGAGGCGGCGGTCGAGTGGGGCGTGGACGAGACGCGCATCCTGCCGTTCAGCGAGAGCGTCGGCGGGCGCTATTCGCTCTGGTCGTCGATCGGCTTCCCGGCGGCGATGGCGCTCGGCTGGGACGCGTTCGAGGAACTGCTGGAGGGCGCGGCGGAGATGGACCGCCATTTCCGCTTTGCCGAGACCGCGCAGAACGCGCCCGTGCTCGCGGCGTTCGCCGACCTCTACTACACGCAGGTCCGGCGCCTCTCGACCCGCGCGGTCTTCGCCTATGACGAGCGGCTGCGGCTGCTGCCCGACTATCTCCAGCAGCTGGAAATGGAATCGAACGGCAAGGGCGTGACCGCCGACGGCGTGCCGCTCGATCGCCCGTCGGCGCCGATCACCTGGGGCGGGGTCGGCACCGATGGCCAGCACGCGGTGTTCCAGCTCCTTCATCAGGGCACGCATGTCGTGCCGGTCGAGTTCCTTGCCGTCATCGAGGCGGCGGACACGCTCGACGAGCAGCATCACCGGCAGTTGCTGCTGAATGCCTTCGCGCAGGGGGCGGCGCTGATGAAGGGCCGCGATCATGCCGACAAGGCGCGCGCTTATCCCGGCGACCGGCCGTCGTCGACGCTGCTGCTCGACACGCTCGATCCGCGCACGCTTGGTGCGCTGATCGCCTTCTACGAGCATCGGACGTTCGTGAACGCCGCGATCCTCGGCATCAACGCGTTCGACCAGTTCGGCGTCGAGCTGGGCAAGGAAATGGCGCGCGCGGCGGATGCGGGCGACCAGGACCTCGACCCCTCGACCGAGGCGCTGATCCAGCGGGCTTTGGGCTGAATGACGGGCCACCCCGGCGCGTTGCCGGGGTGGCCGTTCCGATCAGCCGACCGGCGCACACTTCGCTTCGAGCCACGCGCGATGCTCGGTATCCAGCGTCGGGCCGACCTTCGCCAGCACCTCAGCATGATAGGCGTTCAGCCATGCCAGTTCGTCGGCCGTCAGCAGCGACGCCTCGATCAGATCGCGCTCGATAGGCACGAAGGTGAGCGTGCGGAAGCCGAGCATCGGCCGGTCCGCGCCCGCGATCGTCCGCGGTTCGATCAGGATCAGGTTCTCGATGCGGATGCCGTACTCGCCCGCCTTGTAATAGCCCGGCTCGTTCGACAGGATCATGCCCGCGCGAAGCGGCTCGGCCGGGCCGCCGCCGGGATAATTGGGCGCGGCGATCCGCTGCGGTCCCTCATGCACCGACAGGTACGCGCCGACGCCATGGCCGGTGCCATGCGAATAATCGAGCCCCGCTTCCCAGAGCGGCCGGCGCGCGAAGCTGTCGAGCTGCGCACCCACCGTCCCTTCGGGGAACAGCGCGGTGGCGATGGCGATGTGGCCCTTGAGGACGCGGGTGAAGCGGTCGCGCGTTTCCGCGGTGGGCGTGCCCACGGGAACGACGCGGGTGATGTCGGTGGTGCCGTCGAGATATTGCCCGCCCGAATCGATCAGAAACAGCTGGCCCGGCTCGATCGGCAGGCTCGATTCCTCCGTCACATGGTAATGCGGGATCGCGCCGTGCGGGCCTGTGGCGGAGATGGTCGAGAAGGACACGTCGCGCAGCGCGCCGGTCGCCTCGCGGAAGGCGCGCAGCTTTGCGGCGGCGGTCAGTTCGGTCTGCCCGCCCTTCGGCGCTTCCGCCTCGATCCATTTGAGGAAGCGGACCATCGCGCCCGCGTCGCGTAGCTGCGCGGCGTCGTGGCCGGCGACTTCGGCCGGGTTCTTGATCGCCTTTGCCAGCACGACGGGATCGCGCATCGCCACGACCTTCGCCCCGCCGGCCTCCAGCGCGTCGAAGATCGCCGCGACCGAGCCGGCCGGATCGGCGACGATGCGCTTGCCCGCGAAGCCGCCGAGCGCGCCCGCGAACGCCGAACGCGGATGGAGGCGCACGGCGTTGCCGAGGTGGCGGCGGACGTCGTCGGTCAGCTTGCCTTCGTCCACGAACAGGTCGGCGGTCGCGTCGGCATGGACGATCGCATAGGCAAGCGCGACCGGCGTGCTCTCCACATCCTTGCCGCGAACGTTGAAGGTCCAGGCGATCGCGTCGAGCGCCGACAGGACGACGGCGTCGGCGCGGTGCCCGCCCAGCCACTCGGCGATCTCCCCGCGCTTGTCGGCCGAACTGCGACCGGCGAGGTCGTCGGGATAGGCGTCGAGCGGGGCGGGGGACATGTCGGGCCGCCCGGCCCACACCGCGTCGATCGGATTACCCTCGACCGCCACCAATTCCGCGCCCTTGGCGGCGAGCGCCCGGCGCGCTTCCTCGACCCAGGCGCGGGTGTGGAGCCACGGGTCGTAGCCGATGCGCCCGCCATCGGGGGCGTGCTCCGCCAGCCAGCCCGACACGCTCGTCGCGGGTACGCCCACATAGGCCCAGTGATCGGCCGACACCTGCTCGCGCACCTGGATCGTGTAGCGGCCGTCGGTGAAGATCGCCGCTTCCGCCGGCAGCACGACCGCGGTCCCCGCCGACCCCTCGAACCCCGTCAGCCAGGCGAGGCGCTGGGCATAGGCGCCGACATATTCGGACAGATGCTCGTCGGTGAGCGGCACGACGAAGCCGTCGAGCGACTGGCGCTTCAGTTGCTCGCGCAGCGCCGCAAGGCGATCGGCATGGGTGGACATGGGCTGGAACTCCTTTGCCGCATCCCTTACCGCCTTGGCGCTTGCGAAGTCGAGGCATGGGGGCGGCAGGGGTGAGCGGAACGAGATTGCTGCGCGTGCTGGGCGCGGCGTTCGCGGTGGCGGCGGTGGTCGGCGGCACGATCGGGCAGGGCATCCTGCGAACGCCCGGCCTGGTCGCAGCCGCGGTGCCCGACGCCACGCTGATCCTCGCGCTGTGGCTGGCGGGTGGGGCGATCGCAGCGGTCGATGCCTGCTCGACGGTGGAGCTCGGCGCGTCGACCGGCGAGGCGGGCGGGCCGTTCGCGTTCGTGCAGCGCGCGTTCGGGCCGGTCGCGGGGCTGGCGGCGGGGCTGGCCGACTGGCTGGGCAACCTCGGCGCAGTCGCGTTCATCGCGGTGGTGTTCGCCGAGTATCTGGGGCGGTTGAGGATCGACGGCGGACTGCCGATCCCGGTGCTGTCGGTCCTGCTGATCGCGATCATGTTCGCGCTGCAATGGCGGGGCACCCGGTCGGCGGCGCGCGCGCAGGAGGCGGGCAGCGCGGTGAAGGCGGTGCTGTTCATGGGCCTGATCGCCGTGCTGGCCTTCGCGCGGGGAGAGCCGCAGGCAGTAGCGGCTAGCCCGAGCGGCGTCATCACGCTCGCCGCCGGGATTGCTGCGCTGAGAGCCGTATACGGCACCTATTATGGCTGGAACAGCGCGGCCTATTTCGCCGAGGAGTTGCGTAATCCGCGCGGGCTGGTCCGCGGGACGTTCGTCGGGATCGCGCTGGTGACGGCGGTGTTCGTGGGGCTGAACGCTGCGATGCTCCATGTGCTGACCCCAGCACAGATGGCGGGATCGACGCTGGTCGCCGCCGATGCCGCGGGTCGGGTGATGGGCGCGCGCGCCGACACTGGCATGACGATCGTGTCGCTCGTCTCGCTGGTCACGATCCTGGGCGTCATGCTGATGTTCCTGCCGCGCATCCTGTTCGCGATGGGGCGCAGTTTCGGCGTCGAGCGGCTGGCGGGCGTGGCGGCGGGCGGCACGCCGCGCGCGGCGCTGGCGGCGACGGCGATCGGCGGGGCACTGCTGGCGCTCATCGGCGTCTATGAGACGCTGCTGGCGTTCAGCGCCGTGCTGCTCGCGATGGTTGGCGTCGCGGTCAATCTGGCGGCGATCGTGCTCCGCCGGCGCGAGCCGGGGCTGGAGCGGCCGTGGAAGATGCCGCTGTTCCCGCTGCCCGCGATCTTCTCCGCGCTGGTCAACACCGCGCTGGTCGTCGCCTTCGTCGTCGAGGATCCGGTGACGAGCCTGTCCGCCATCGCGGCGATGGCGGTGCTCCTGGCGGTCATCGTCCCCTTGCTGCGGCGTCATACGCGCGGCTAGGGGAGGGCATGACCGCTCTCCCCCAGCCGCCGATCGCGGCGCAGCGTGCCCACAGCTTCACCGCCCATGGGCAAACGATCGACGATCCCTATGCGTGGCTCCGCGATCCCGGCTATCCCGAGGTCAAGGACGAGGCGATCCTCGACTATCTGAAGGCCGAGAACGCCTATCACGACGCGGTGATGGCGCCGCTCAAGCCCCTGGCCGACACGCTGTTCAAGGAAATGCGCGGCCGCATCAAGGAAGACGAGTCGACCGTGCCGCAAAAAGACGGCGACTGGCTCTACTGGACCGATTTCGAGGAAGGCGGCGAGTATCGGCGCTGGTGGCGCAAGCCGGTCGCGGGCGGGCCGGACGAACTGATCCTCGACGAGCCGGCGCTGGCCGAGGGCAAGGAGTATTTCAACCTCGGTGCCTTTTCGATCAGCCGCGACGGGCGCCTGCTCGCCTATGCGACCGACGTTGATGGATCGGAGCGGTTCGAGGCGCGGATCAAGGACCTGTCCACCGGCGAGCACTTGCCCGACACGATCCCCGGCACGCTCGGCGCGCTGGTCTGGACCGCGGACGGCACGGGCCTGCTCTACACCCCCGCCAACGAACAGTGGCGCACCGATCGCGTGATGCTCCACCGGCTGGGGCAGGCGGAGGAGACCGAGCTTTATCGCGAGGCTGACGAGGGGTTCCGAGTCGGCGTCAGCGAAACCCAGTCGCAGAGGTTCATCGTTATCGCCGCGGGCGATCACGTGACGAGCGAGGTCTATCTGCTCCCCGCCGACGACGTGACCGCGCCCTTGCTCTGCGTCTCGCCGCGTCAGGTGGGGCGCGAATACGACGTGGACGAGCATGACGGCACGCTGTTCATCCACACCAACGACGTCGATCCCAACTTCCGGCTGGTGACGGCGAGCCTCGACAACCCGACCGAATGGGTCGAACGGATCGGGCCGAGCCGGCAGTTCTACATGACCGACGTCACCTGCTTCCGCGACTTCTTCGTGGTCGAGGGGCGCGAGGACGGGCTCGACCAGATCGAGCTGCACCAATATGCGGGCGGTGAGCCGACGCGGATACCGTTTCCGGAGGCGAGCTATGTCGCGGGCGTCGGCGACAATCCCGAATATGCGATCCAGACGCTGCGGCTCGGGTACGAGTCGATGGTCACGCCGGGCACCGTCTACGACTATCATGTCGGCACTGGCGCGCTCGAGGTGCTGAAGGTCCAGGAAATCCCCTCGGGCTATGACGCGGGCAAGTACGCGACCGAGCGGCTGAAGATCACCGCGCGCGACGGGACCGAGGTGCCGTGCTCGATCGTCTATCCCGCCGGCTTCCCCCGCGACGGGTCGGGCAAGCTCTATCTCTATGCGTACGGCGCCTATGGCTATGCGGTGCCGCCGGGCTTTTCGACCAGCCGGATGAGCTTCCTCGACCGCGGCGTTGCGTTCGCGATCGCGCATATCCGCGGCGGCGACGACCTCGGCCAGCAATGGTATCTCGACGGCAAGCTCGAGAAGCGGACCAACACGTTCAACGATTTCGTCGACGTGGCGAAGGGGCTGATCGAGCACGGCTTCACCTCGGCCGGCAACATCGCGATCGCGGGGCGGTCGGCGGGCGGCGAGCTGATGGGCGCGGTCATCAATTCGGACCCCGAATTGTGGCGCGTGGCGGTGGTCGACGTGCCGTTCGTCGACGTGCTCAACACGATGATGGACGCCAGCCTGCCGCTGACCCCCGGCGAATGGCCCGAATGGGGCAACCCGATCGAGGACAAGGCGGCGTTCGACCTGATCCGCAGCTATTCGCCCTATGACAACGTCAAGGCGCAGGCCTACCCGGCGCTCTGGATCGGCGGCGGGCTCAACGACCCGCGCGTCACCTATTGGGAACCCGCCAAGTTCGCCGCGAAGCTGCGCGCGATGAAGACCGACGACAATGTGCTGGTGCTGAAGACACAGATGGGCGCCGGCCATGGCGGCAAGTCGGGGCGGTGGGAGAGCCTGAAGGAAGCCGCCGAGGAAAACGCGTTCGTGCTGTGGCAGCTGGGAGTGGAGCAGGCGGCGTGAGCCGACTGGCGCGGCGCCCTTACTGGACGCTCCTGATCGCCGGCGCGCTGTCGGCGACGGGGTTCGCGCCGCTTCAACTGTTCCCCGTCACGATCGCCGCGCTCGCGCTGCTGATGTGGCTGGTGCACGAGGCGCCGAGCCTCAAGGGCGCGTTCCTTCGCGGCTGGGCGTTCGGCGTCGCGCATTTCACCGTCGGCAACAACTGGATCCAGCACGCCTTCGACTTTCAGGACAAGATGCCACCGGTGCTGGGGTATCTCGCGGTCGTCCTGCTGGCGCTCTATCTAGCCGTCTATCCGGCGATGGCGGCCAGCCTCGCGTGGCGGCTGGCGAGCCCGCGATCGGCGGGCGACGCTGAAACCGAGCCGGGCGGAAGCTACGTTCTCGTCTTCGCCGCCGCCTGGATCGCGACCGAATGGCTGCGCGCGACGATGTTCACGGGCTATGCCTGGAACCCGATCGCGGTGATCTGGCTGCCGCTCATCAGCATCGCGCGGATTTCGGGGTTCGTCGGCACCTATGCGCTGTCGGGGATCACCGTCGCCATCGCCGGCGCGGCGATGCTGCTCGTTGGCTGGCGCCGCTGGCGGATGCCGCTGATCGCCGCCGCGGGCCTCCTGCTGGCGGGGCTGTTCGCTTCGGCTCAGCCGATCCCGCAGCGTGTGGGCCCGGACACGCCGCGGGTCCGTGTCGTCCAGCCCAATGTCGGGCAGGAAACGATGCTCGACGGCAGCTACGACCTCACGATGCTGGAGGCGCTGATCGACCAGTCGGGCCGGCCGCAGCGGCATCCGCGCCTGCTCGTCTGGCCCGAGGGGGCGGTGAACTATTATCTCGAGGACGGCTATCCGCCCGAATGGTATTACAAGGGTACCGCCCCGGTGACGCGCGGGCGGATCGCATCGCTGCTCGGCCCGCGCGACATGGCGCTGATCGGCTCGACCGCGATCGAGTTCGACGACAAGCGCGACGTGAAGGGTGCGGGCAACGCGATCTTCGTCCTCGACCCCGCCGGCAAGCTCGCCGAACGCCGCTACGACAAGGCGCATCTGGTCCCCTACGGCGAGTATCTGCCGATGCGGCCGATCCTGTCGCGTATCGGCCTGTCGCGGCTGGTGGCGGGTGAGTTCGACTATCTGCCGGGGCCGGGGCCGCAGACTTTGCCGGTGCCGGGCTTCGGATCGGTCGGCATGCAGATATGCTACGAGATCATCTTCTCGGGACAGGTGGCGGATCGTGCGAACCGGCCCGACATGATCTTCAACCCCTCGAACGACGCGTGGTTCGGCGCATGGGGCCCGCCGCAGCATCTGGCGCAGGCGCGGCTGCGCGCGATCGAGGAGGGGTTGCCCGTCATCCGCTCGACCCCCACCGGCATTTCGGCGGTCGTCGATGCGCAGGGGCGGCTGGTGGCGACGATCGGCATCCGGCGCGCCGGCGCGATCGAGGTGCCGATCCCGGCCGCGCTGCCACCGACCTTGTTCTCGCGCCTCGGTAACCTTGCCGCGGCGATCGTCATCTTGCTGTTGCTGGCGGCGGCGATTGCCATTCGCCGCCGGCCCGGCTAGGGCGTCATATAACCATAGCTTTATATCTTGAAGTCCGGCGTTCGGCCGGTGCCAACCCACGGGGAAAGCATGCGCGACAACTATCTCTTCACTTCCGAATCGGTCAGCGAAGGCCATCCCGACAAGGTTGCCGACCAGATTTCGGACGCGGTCGTCGACCTGTTCCTGTCGCGTGACCCGGTCGCGCGCGTGGCGTGCGAGACGATGGTGACGACGCAGCGCATCGTCCTGGCGGGCGAAGTGCGCGCGAACGAGGGCGCGTTCCCGTCGCTGGCTGAGATCGAGCAGGCCGCGCGCGATACCGTCCGCCGCATCGGCTACGAGCAGCACGGCTTCCACTGGCAGACCGCGGACTTCGCGTGCCACCTGCACGGCCAGTCGGCGCATATTGCGCAGGGCGTGGACGAAAGCGGCAACAAGGACGAGGGTGCCGGCGACCAGGGCATTATGTTCGGCTTCGCCTGCGACGAAACGCCCGACCTGATGCCCGCGACGCTCTATTACTCGCACCGCATCCTCGAGAAGATGGCCGCCGACCGCCATGCGCGCGTCGTCGACTTCCTCGAACCCGACGCCAAGAGCCAGGTGACGCTGAAGTTCGAGAACGGCGTCCCCACCGGCGCGACCGCGCTGGTCGTGTCGACCCAGCATACCAAGGCGCTGTCGAACGACGCCGGCCAGAAGCGACTGCGCGATTACGTCATGACGGTGTTCGAGGAAGTGCTCCCGAACGGCTGGATGCCTGCCAATCAGGATCACATCTACGTCAATCCGACCGGCCTGTTCGAGATCGGCGGGCCGGACGGCGACGCGGGTCTGACCGGGCGCAAGATCATCGTCGACACATACGGCGGCGCGGCCCCGCACGGCGGCGGCGCGTTCAGCGGCAAGGATCCGACCAAGGTCGACCGTTCGGCCGCGTACATCTCGCGCTACCTCGCCAAGAACGTCGTGGCGGCGGGCCTTGCCAAGCGGTGTACGATCCAGCTTTCCTACGCGATCGGCATCGCCGAGCCGCTGTCGCTCTATGTCGATACGCACGGCACCGGCACGGTGGACGAGGCCAAGATCGAGGCGGTGCTGCCCAAGCTCGTCCGCCTGACGCCCAAGGGCATCCGCACGCACCTGGGCATGAACAAGGCGATCTATCAGCCGACCGCTGCCTATGGCCATTTCGGTCGCAAGGCGGACGGCGACTTCTTCACCTGGGAGCGCACCGACCTGGTCGACGCGCTGAAGGGCGAGCTAGGCTAACCGCCGACGCCACCGCAGGATCGACGGAAGGGGCCGGGCGACCGGCCCCTTTTTCGTGCCCGAGCGCCATGCACGAACCTTGCCAAGCGGCGGCGAAGGCGCGAAAAGGCTGCCGCTGAGCCAGGGAGCCGAGGACGCGATGGACGACACCGCCACCATTCAGGACGTGCCGACCGTCGTCGAGGTACCGAGCGACACCGGACTCGCCGTCGTCTCGATCGCCAAGGCGTACGACAAGCGCGTCGTCCTCACCGACGTGTCGATGAACGTCGCGCGCGGCGAGGTCGTCGGGCTGCTCGGCCCCAACGGCGCGGGCAAGACGACCAGCTTCTATTCGGTGATGGGCCTCGTGAAGCCCGATTCGGGCCGCATCATGCTCGACGGCGAGGATATCACCGCGCTGCCCATGTATCGCCGCGCGATCCTGGGCCTCGGCTATCTGCCGCAGGAAACGTCGATCTTTCGCGGGTTGACGGTTGAGAAGAACATCTCCGCCGTCCTCGAACTGGCCGAGCCGGACAAGGCGGCGCGCGCAGCCAAGCTCGACCGGCTGCTGGACGAGTTCGGGCTGACGCGGCTGCGCGATGCGCCAGCGATGGCGCTGTCGGGCGGCGAGCGGCGCCGGGCGGAGATCGCCCGCGCGCTGGCCGCGGACCCGTCGATCATGCTGCTCGACGAGCCGTTCGCGGGCATCGACCCCATCTCGATCGCCGACATCCGCGACTTGGTGAAGGACCTGAAGCAGCGCGACATCGGCGTGCTCATAACCGACCATAATGTGCGCGAGACGCTGGAGATCGTCGACCGCGCGTACATCATCTACGACGGCCGCGTGCTGTTCGCGGGCAGCCCGGCGGAGCTGGTCGCCGACGCCAATGTCCGGCGCCTGTATCTTGGCGAGAGCTTCTCGCTCTGACCTGATGACCGACTGCTTCGCGTCATGAGCCTCGCCCCGCGCCTCGACCTCAGGCAGACGCAATCGCTCGTCATGACGCCGCAGTTGCAGCAGGCGATCCGCCTGCTCGCGCTGTCCAACCTCGAGGTCGAGGGGTTCATCGCCGAGGAGATCGAGAAGAACCCGCTGCTCGAGGCCGCGCGCGAGGATGAGGGCGGCGGCGATCGCGAGGGGGCCGACGACGCGCCGGCTGGACGCGACGAGCCGGCACAGGCCGATGAACTGCTCGCGCTGGGCGCCGGGTCGGGCGAGGCTAGCCTGGACGTTGATCTGGGCGCCGAGGCGTTCCACCACGACAGCGCCAGCGATTCGGTCGGCGGCCTCGACGGATCGCTTGGCTTGGGCGCGACCGGCAGCGGCGGCGGGGAGGGCGAGGCGCCCGACTTCGACAGCTTCGCCGCGGCGGGCGAGAGCCTTCAGGACTATCTGCTGGCACAGGCCGGCGCGGTATTGTCCGGACCGGACCTGTTCGTCGCCGCGCACCTGATCGACCAGATCGACGAGTGCGGCTACCTCACCGCCAACCTGCTCGAGGTGTCGCAGCGGCTCGGCGTGCCGCTGGTGCAGGTCGAGCGGGTGCTCGGCTGCATCCAGACGTTCGACCCCACCGGCGTGGGCGCGCGTAACCTCGCCGAATGCATCGCGATCCAGGCGAAGGAGGTGGACCGCTACGACCCCGCCATGGCGCGGCTGATCGACAATCTCGACCTCCTCGCGCGCGGCCAGGTCGCGCAGCTTCGCCGCATCTGCGGTGTCGACGAGGAGGACATGGCGGACATGATCCGCGAACTGCGCGATTATGATCCCAAGCCCGGCTGCAAGATCGGCGGCGAGCCGGTGCAGGGCGTGGTGCCGGACATCTTCGTCGCACGGCGGGGCAAGGGCTGGGCGGTGGAGATCAATGCCGCGACGCTGCCCCGCGTTCTCGTCAACCGCGCCTATTATGTCGAGCTGTCGGGCAGCGCGGGCAAGGACAAGGCGGGCAAGACATGGTTGTCCGACTGCCTCGCCAGCGCCAACTGGCTGGTGAAGGCGCTCGATCAGCGACAGCGGACGATCATCAAGGTCGCGAGCGAAATCGTGAAGCAGCAGGAGGCGTTCTTCCTGCACGGCGTCGCGCATCTGCGCCCGCTGACGCTGGCGCGCGTGGCCGAGGCGATCGAGATGCACGAATCGACCGTCAGCCGCGTCACCAGCAACAAGTATCTGAGTTGCGCGCGCGGGCTGTTCGAGCTCAAATATTTCTTCACGAGCGCGATCCAGTCGGCCGATGGCGGCGACGCGGTGTCGGCCGAAGCCGTCAAGAGCGCGATCCGGGCGTTGATCGCCGCCGAGGATCCCAAGAAGATCCTGTCCGACGACACGCTCGTCGATCTGCTCAACGCCAAGGGATTCGACATCGCCCGGCGGACCGTCGCCAAATATCGCGAATCGATGGGCATCGGCAGTTCGGTGCAGCGCCGCCGGCAAAAGGCATTGTCCGGCGCGGCCTGACGCTGGCCAAAGGGCGGTGCTTTGAAAGCAGGGTCGCCTATCCTATTTCATTGCGGGCACGGTATGTTTCCGGTCCGATATCGCCAGTCGCATGAGGGCCGCGCGTGAACGTCCATTCCCTGATCCTGACCAAGCTCAAACTGCGTTCGCAACTGTCGGCCGCGGCATGTGTCGCGATCGAGACCGCGCCCTTCACGCTGCGCGATATCGAGGCAGGGACCGAGATCGTCCATGACGGCGGTCCGCCCGCGCGGGACTGTTCGATCGTGCTCGACGGCGTGGCGCTGCGGTCGAAGACCACGGCGAGCGGCGGGCGACAGATCGTCGCGGTCGAACTGCGCGGCGACTTCCTCGATCTGGCGCACCTGTTCCTCGAGATCGCGGACCATGACGTGGAGGCGCTGACCCCGCTCAAGGTCGCCGCGATCGACCGGCAGGTGCTGCGCACGCTCGCGCTGGAGCACCGCGACCTGGGCCGCGCGCTCTGGACCGAGGCACTGGTCGAGGCATCGATCGCGCGCGAATGGATGACCAATCTGGGCCGGCGCGATGCCAAGACGCGGATCGCGCACGCGCTATGCGAACTGGCGCTGCGGTCGCAGGCGGTCGGGCTGTCGCCGCCCGACATGCTGACGCTGCCCTGGACGCAGGAGCAATTGGGCGACGTCACGGGCCTGACGCCCGTTCACGTCAACCGGATGCTGCGCTCCCTCGAAGAGGATGGGCTGATCGAGCGCACGGGGCGGGAGGTCCGTATCCTCGACCGCCGGCGCCTTTGGGCCGAAGGCGATTTCGAGCCGCGCTACCTGCACCTCGTCGAAATCCTCCAGCCGGTCGGCGAGGCTGCCTGAGGCGCGCATGCGAAAAGCGGGCGCGCCCGGGTGGGGCGGCCCGCCTTCAGGAAGCGATCGCGGGTGGCCGAAGCCGCCCGTCAGATCACTTGATCTTGGCTTCCTTGAACTCGACATGCTTGCGCACGACCGGGTCGTACTTGCGGAAGCTCATCTTCTCGGTCTGGTTGCGCGGATTCTTCTTGGTGACGTAGAAGAAACCCGTGTCGGCGGTGCTCACCAGCCGGATCTTGACAGTGGTCGGCTTGGCCATGGCCCAATTCCCGTAGCAGCAAAAAAGCGAAAGGCGGCGCGCGTGCGCACCGCCGTCAGGCCGCGACGCATGCACGACTCCGGCTGGCGCGTCAAGCTTGGCCGCAGACTTAACGGCTTCGCAAGCACGTTTGGGGCACGGGAAGCGCGATGGACAGCCTGCTTCCCGCCCTGATCGCCGCGCTGCTTGCCGGCGCGACCGACCGACCGGCGTGGCTGGCGTCGATCCTGGGCGAGCGATTCGGCAAGCGGACCGGGGTGATTCTGGGCGTCGTCGCCGCTCAGGTCGCGATCATGGGCGCGGCGCTGGCCGGCGCGCTGGCAGTGCGCGGGATGATGACGCCCAATGCGCGCAGCCTGATCTTCGGGCTGGCGCTCGTCTTCGCCGGGGCGGGGGCGCTGATGCCGGCCAAGCCGCCGCGCGATCGGCTGGAGGGGTGGCGGATCGGCGCGTTGCCGACGAGTGCGCTCGGGCTCTTCATCCTGGCATTCGGCGAGCGGGTGCAGTTCGTCGGCTTCGGCGCGGCGGCCTGGGGCGGCAGCCCGCTGCTCGCGGCGGCGGGGGCGGCGATCGGCGCGATCGCCGCAGGGGGCGTCGCGGCGACGCTAGGTGAGCAAGAGTGGCGGCGGTTGCCGCTCCGGCCGATCGGTATGGCGGGCGGGGCGATGCTGGTTCTCGCCGGGCTGGTCATGGCGCTCGGCGCGCTGCGGCTGATCTGAAAAACCGATTGTTGCGATCGAAGATACCGCCCTTTTCCCGGCGGAGCCAAAGCGCAGTCCGGTCGTTTTGATACCGAACCGACTTTCCCATCTGGAGGAGCCCGTCCGCATGGCCGACAATCCCGCCCCCGCGCTCAAGACGCCGACCGACCTCAAGACCAACGCCGCCAAGACGGTGGCCGACGCGCTGAACGGCATCCTGGCCGACAGCTATGCGCTGTATCTCAAGACCAAGAACTTCCACTGGCACGTCTCTGGCCCGCATTTCCGCGACTATCACCTGATGCTCGACGATCAGGCGGCGCAGATCCTGGCGACTACCGATGCGATTGCCGAGCGGGTGCGCAAGACCGGCAACGTGACGCTGCGCTCAATCGGCGACATCGCCCGGCGGCAGACGATCAAGGACAACGACGCCGACTTCGTGCCCGCCGCCGACATGCTCGTCGAGCTGCGCGAGGATAACCTCAAGCTCGTCGAACTGCTGCGCGAGGCAAAGGACATCGTTGACGAGGCGAAGGACAACGCCACCAGCGGTATCCTCGACGACTGGACCGATCAGGCCGAGGAGCGTGCGTGGTTCCTGTTCGAGGCCAGCCGCAAGCAGTGAGGCCAAGCGGGGCGGCTCAGTTTCGATTTGCCGCGATTTCCAAGCCGGCGGGTGTCGCCCGCCTCGAAATCGCCAGGGCTAGTCGCCCCGAACCACCAGCATCAGCGCGCCGCCCGCCAGCGTGAGCACGGCGAGGAAGAGGAACGCGAGCCCGAACCCCTCCGGCCCCGTGAGCGCCCAGGCGATCGGTGGGCCGATGATCGACGGTGCGGTGTTGGTGAGGTTGAGCAGGCCGAGGTCGCGGCCCCGCCGCCGCACGCTCGGCAACAGCAGCATCGCGAAGCCCGCATGCAGCGCGGCGAAAACCGCCGATCCGATGGCGAATACCGCATAGCCAATCGCCCCCACCAGCCAGTGATCGGCGATCCCCATCACCACCAGCCCTCCGGCTGCCGCCGCCGCCGCCGCGAACAGGATCGCACGCCGCCGGCCCGTGCGATCCGACAGCCGCCCCGCGATCAGCGCCGCCGGGATGGCGAGCAGATTGACCAGCGTCAGCAACTGGCCGGTGCGCGCGGCGACCATGTCCGACGACGCGCCGTCAGCCACCCCGCGCAAATAGTAGAAGAGATAGAGCGAAACGACGTTGCCCGCGATCTGGACGAGCAACCGCGCGAACCATGCCGCGGCCAGATCGCGCGTCGGCGTCGGCGTCGCATCCACCGCCTGCGGCGCGACCGGAGTTGCGCGCGCGAGGAGAAGGGGCAGGATCAGCGACGCGGCGACAAGCGGGATGACCGCGAGCCGGACGCCGATATCGATCGCCGGCATCGCGACCAGCAGCGCAAGGAACGCGGACGCCAGCGGCGCGCCGAACGCGAGCAGGCTGCTGGCGAAACCGATCTGCCCCTCGGGCACCTCGTCGGCCATGATCGCCAGCAGCGGCGCGATCAGCAGGTTGACCGCGATCTGCACCCCCAGCACGGCGGCGAGGATCGCCATCGGCGTGTCGGCCAGCGCAATCGCAGGATAGGCGAGCATCAGCGCTGCGACCCCGAAGGCCACCCAGCGCCGCCGCCCGCCGCCGCGCTCGACCGAGCGGTCGCTCGCCCATCCGGCGGCGATGTTGGCGATGCTGGCGGCGATCGCGCCTGCGACGGCGACGATGGTGGCAAGGCCGATCCGCGCATCGCCCGCCACCGCCTCGATCCGCATCGGCAAAAGCAGGCTGAACAGGGGCAACCAGGCGATCACGCCGCCCGCGCTCGCGATGGCGTAGAGGATCAGAAACGCAGCGGGTTGCCGATAGACGGAGGGCGAGGCGGCCATGCGTCGCCTTATGCCGCTTGCCTGTTCACGGCCAAGTCGTTCGCGCGCAAGAGAACGTTCCCATGTTTAGCGCTAACATTTGCGCTACCTGCGGTCACCTTGACAAATCAGGGAAAATCGTCGAGTGAACGTTCTCATGAGACGCGCTCCATCGGGATAGCGCGCGGGTTCAAAAGGGGAGGAAACGGCATGTTGAGCGTCCGTGCTCGTCAGTTTTCGCGATTCGCCGTCGGCGCGTCGCTTATCGTTCTGGGCGGTGTGCCGTCGATCGCCATGGCACAGGATGCCGCCGCGACGATGGGTGCCCCCGGCCCCTCCGACATTCAGGATGCCGCGCCGGCCGAGGAAGCGGGCGACGATATCGTCGTGACCGGTATCCGCGCCTCGCTGCGCGAAGCCGTCGATATCAAGCGCAATGCGCAGGGCGTCGTCGATGCGATCTCGGCCGAGGATATCGGCAAGTTCCCCGACACCAACCTTGCCGAATCGCTCCAGCGCATCACCGGCGTGTCGATCGACCGCTCGAACGGCGAGGGCTCGACCGTCACCGTCCGCGGCTTCGGTCCCGAATACAACCTCGTCACGCTGAACGGTCGCCAGATGCCGACCTCGACGCTGGGCGACGGCGCCAGCGCGCCCAATTCGCGTTCGTTCGACTTCGCCAACCTCGCGTCCGAGGGCATCGCCGCGGTCGAGGTGTACAAGACCGGCCGCGCCGCCGTGCCCTCGGGCGGCATCGGCTCGACGATCAATATCCGCACGCCGCGCCCGCTCGACCGCCCCGGCTTCCGCGGCTCGATCGCCGCGCGCGGCGTGCTCGATACCTCGCGAAACGAGGGCAATCCGATCACGCCCGAAGTATCGGGCATCGTTTCCAAGACGTTCGGCGACGACCGTTTCGGTATTGTGCTGTCGGGTACCTACCAGCGGCGCAAGGCGAGCGTGAACTCGGCCAGCGTCGGCTTCCGCGACGGCTTCCTCGGCTCGGAGAACAACTGGGGCACGCTGCCGCAGAACGGCACGCCGGGGTCGGAGCGGATCACCAACCGGCCGGGCCCGAACGACGTCTATGAAATCCCGCAGAGCGCGGCCTACGACCTGCTCGACATCGATCGCGAGCGGATCAACGGCCAGTTGGTGCTGCAGGCCAAGCCGACCGACAGCCTGACCGCGACGGTCGACTTCACCTATTCGTCGAACCGGGTCGAGGTGCGCGACAGCAGCGTCGGCATCTGGTTCAACTTCGGCAATACCTCGTCCGAATGGACCAACGGCCCCGTCGCGGGCCCGGTCTTCTATTCGGAGCAGTTCGATCCGGGCAAGGACCTGTCCTATTCGCAGTCGCTAACCGCGAACAAGTCGATCAACAAGTCGCTGGGCGGCAACCTGACCTGGGATGCACCGGGCGGCGTCACCGTCTCGCTCGACGTGCACCACTCGACCGCGGAATCGAAGCCGACCAACGATTACGGGTCGAGCACGTCGATCGGCGGCGCGATCTTCGGCGTGCGGTCGCAGCGGATCGACTTCGCCGGCGACCTGCCGATCATCAACTACCAGATGTATCCGGGCATCGATCCGCTCAACCCGTCGCTCATCACGCCGACGGGCAACGCGTTCCGCAACGCGTATTTCAAGGACACGATCAATCAGGTGCAGCTGAAGGGTCATTACGACCATGACGGCGGCTTCCTCGACAGCATCGACGCCGGCTTCTCGTTCGTCGACAATCAGGTCCGCTCGGCCTACGGTTTCATCCAGAACGAGACCTGGGGCGGCGTCGATCCGCGCGGCCAGTCGTTCGGCGCCGCGGCGGTGCCCGACGACTTCTTCAAGCAGGTCACGCTGCCCGATAAATTCAAGGGCTTCGACGGGAGTGGCGGCTTGCCGCCGGCGATCTACACCTTCAATTTCGAGCAGATGGCCGAGCTGCTGCGGTCGCAATACAATATCTGTTCGAACCCGCAGACGGGGACGGTCCAGCAGGGCACCTGCCTTGCCAATTATACCGTCGACCGGCGGATCGGCGAAAAGACGATCTCGCCCTTCATCCAGGGCAATTTCAGCTTCGACGTGAACGGCAACGCCGCGCACATCATCGCCGGCGTCCGTTACGACCAGACCAATGTCAATTCGTCGGCGCTGGTGCCGATCCCGGTGGGCACCCGCTGGACCGGCGCCAACGAGTTCGCGCTGATCTATTCGCCGAATTCGGCGTTCACGACGTTCAAGGGCAGCTATGCTAACTGGCTGCCGGCGATCGACTTCGACATCGAGCCCGTGCGCAACGTCAAGCTGCGCGCGTCGTACAGCCACACGATCACGCGCGCCGACTATGCCAGCCTTCAGGGCGGGCTCGAGCTCGGGTCCAACCCGCGCATCGGCGGCGGTACCGGGTCGCTTGGCAACCCCAACCTCGTCCCCTACAAGTCGAAGAACATCGACGTGTCGGCGGAGTGGTACTACACCCGCGAAAGCTACATCTCGGTCGGTTATTTCAACAAGGATGTTAGCAACTTCATCGGTACGACCCAGGTGGACCAGTCGGCGTTCGACCTGCGCAATCCGGGATCCGGCCCGCGCTATCGCGCGGCGGTCGCGGCGCTCGGCACCACCGATGCGGTGCGGGTGCGCGACTATATCCTGCGCAACTATCCGGGATCGTCGCAGGTCACCGGCACAACGCAGGCGGGCGACGCCACCTACCTGACGGGCAACATCAACGGCTTGCCCGAGGACGACCTGTTCAACTTCCAGGTGACGCAGCCGTTCAACAGCGACCAGACCGCCAACATCAACGGCTGGGAATTCGCGATCCAGCACCGGTTCTGGAACACGGGCCTGGGCGTCCTTCTCAACTACACGATCGTTAACGGCGATACGCAGTACGACAATGCGCTCGACCCCAATGTCGGCCAGTTCGCGCTGGTCGGGCTGAGCGACACCGCCAATGCCGTGGCTTATTATGACAAGAACGGCATCCAGGCGCGTGTCGCGTACAACTGGCGCGAGGGCTTCTATGCCGGCGGGGCGTTCGACCCAACCTATGTCGAGGATTACGGCCAGTTCGACGCCAGCGCGAGCTGGGAGTTCGTGAAGGGTCTGACCGTGTTCGCCGAAGGGATCAACATCACGAACTCGAACCGCCGCGGCCATCGCCGGTCGGAGAACTTCGTGACGTTCGCCCAGCCCGGCTATGCCCGCTATCAGGCTGGCCTGCGGCTGAACTTCTAAGAGGCCAAGGGGGGCGGGGTGGCGTTTTCCGCTGCCCCGCGGCACAGTCGCGACGATGAGGAACGGGCGCCAGTGTCGGGGTCGGTAAAGCGGATCGTGATCGTCGGTGGCGGCACCGCCGGCTGGCTGGCCGCCGCGCGCATTGCCGCGGCGGCGCGGCCGGGCGCGGTCGAGGTGACGCTGGTCGAGGCGCCCGATATTCCGACGATCGGGGTGGGCGAGGGGACGTGGCCGACGATGCGCCGCACGCTCTCGCGCATCGGCATTTCCGAGGCCGAGTTCCTGACCGCGTGCGACGCGAGCTTCAAGCAGGGGTCGCGCTTCATCGGCTGGCGCGACGGGACCGATACCTATCACCACCCCTTCACCCCGCCGGTCGAAGGATCGGCAGCGGCGCTGATGGCGGGCTGGGGCGGGGAGGGCGCGTTCGCCGATGCGGTCTGCGCCCAGCCTGCGGTCGCCGAACGCGCGCTCGCGCCGCGCCAGCCGGCGATGCCCGACTATGCCGGGGCGCTCAACTATGCCTATCACCTCGACGCGGGGAAATTCGCCGCGCTGCTGCGTGCCCATGCGACCGAGCGGCTGGGCGTCGTCCACATCGCCGACCATGTCGAGCATGTGGTGCCGGGCGAGGGCGGGACGATCGCCGGGGTCGCGACGCGCGCGCATGGCGAGGTGGCGGGCGACCTGTTCATCGACTGCACCGGCCACGCCGCGCTGCTGATCGGCGGGCATTTCGGCGTGCCGTTCGTCGATCGCTCGGACGTGCTGTTCAACGATCGCGCGCTGGCGGTGCAGGTGCCGGTGGCACCCGGATCGCCGACCGCCGCCGTCACCGACGCGACCGCGCACGAAGCGGGCTGGATCTGGGACATCGGCCTGCCGACGCGGCGCGGTGTGGGCTGCGTCTATGCGTCGGCGCATATGAGCGACGAGCGCGCGGCGGGTGTGCTGACCGACTATCTGCGCCGCACCGCGCCCGATTGCGATCCTGCCAGCCTGTCGTTCCGCCAGCTTCAGTTCCGGTCGGGCCACCGCGAGCGGTTCTGGGCGGGCAACTGCCTCGCCATCGGGCTGTCGGCGGGGTTCCTCGAGCCGCTCGAAGCCTCGGCGATCGTGCTGATCGAGCTGAGCCTCGACGCGCTGGTCGAGGATTTTCCGGCCGATCGCGCCGCGATGGCGGGCGCGGCGGCGCGGTTCAACGCGCGCTTCCGCCAGCGCTGGGATCGGATCGTCGCGTTCCTCAAGCTCCATTATGTCTTGAGTGGGCGGCAGGAGCCCTATTGGCAGGCGCACCGTGATCCTGCCTCGATCCCGGCCGATCTGGCGGAAATGCTGACCCGCTGGCAGCACCGCGCGCCGATGCCGAGCGACTTCGACGCGGTGGACGAGCTGTTCCCCGCTGCCAGCCACCAGTATGTCCTCTATGGCATGGGTGCGCCCGTGCCCCCGCCGCCCGCGATGCGGGTCGAGGACGAAGCGGCGGTCGCCGAGCGGATGGCGCAGCTTCGCCAGCGTGCACGGACGCTGACCGCCAGCCTGCCCACGAACCGCACCTATCTCGACAATCTGGCGGCCCGGCCGCTTCTCAGGGAAGCACGCTGATGGCCAACCACGCGATCCTCGACCCCGAACGCCACCGCGACCTGCGCGTCGCCGCCGCCTATGGCGCGGGCTATGGCGACACGCTGATGAGCGCGATCGTCGTCCCCGACGAGTTCCGGCGCGTGCAGAACGACTATCCGATCCTGTTCCGCCTCGACCTGGAAGCCGATCGCTTCGACGCGCTGGCGATGTTCGGGTTCGAAGGGGGCGAGAACCTGTATCTCGACGGCGATCGCTGGGATGCCGGTGCGCTGCCGCTGTCGGTCGAGATACGGCCCTTCTTGATCGGCCGCACGCCAGAGGGGCAGGGGCAGGTGCATCTCGACCTCGACAGCCCGCGGATCGACCCGATGGGCGTGCGCGTGTTCGACGAGGAGGGCGCGCCGACCCCCTATCTGGAGGCGGTGATCGAGAAGCTGCGCGCGCTCGACACCGGCCACCACCGCGCGGGCGAGTTCTTCGCGGCCCTGAAGCGGCATGACCTGCTCGAACCGCTGACGCTCGATGTGACGCTGGCCGACGGGGCGCGGCACCGGCTGATCGGCTATCACGTGATCGACGAGGCGAAGCTGGCGAGGCTCGACGACGCCAGCGTCGCCGAACTGCACCGCGAGGGGCATCTGATGCCGATCTTCATGGCGCTCGCATCGCTCACCAACCTCTCCGGCCTGATCGCGCGCAAGAACCGGCGGAGCGGCCATGGCTGAGGCCGACCCCGCCATCACCGCTGCCCTGCCCGCGGTGCGCGAGGTCGAGGCGCGCGACGCCGCGACGCTCGATCGCCTGCTGGCCGAAGCCGAGACGCCGTTCGTCGTTCGCGGCCTCGTCGCCGACTGGCCGCTGGTGCAGGCGGGCCGACACTCGGCAAGCGACGCGCGGGCGTATCTGCTCGGCCATGCGAAGCAGCGCGCGTTCCCCGTGTCGGTGGGCGGAGAGGCGGACGGGCGGCTGTTCTACGATGCCGGCATGGCCATGAACTTCCGCATGATGAATGCCGGGCTGGCCGAAATCTTCGCGCGGATCGAGGAGGGCGAGGCGAGCGGCGGCGGGCCGGCGATCTATCTCGGTTCGATCGACCTTCACGATTATTTCGATGGGCTTCACGCCGCCAATCACGTCGACCTCGGCGAGCGGGCGGCGCTGGCGAGCATCTGGATCGGCACGCGCACCCGCATCGCTGTGCACAACGACGTGCCGCACAACCTCGCTTGCGTCGCCGCGGGCCGCCGCCGCTTCACGCTGTTCCCGCGCGAGCAGTTCGCCAATCTCTATCTCGGCCCGGTCGACAACACGCCCGCCGGCCGCGCGATCAGCCTGGTCGACCTTCATGCGCCGGATCTCGACCGCTTCCCGCGCTTTGCCGATGCACTGGCCGCAGCGACCGTCGCCGACCTCGAACCCGGCGATGCGATCCACATCCCGGCGCTGTGGTGGCACCATGTCGAGGCGCTCGATCCCTTCAACATCCTCGTCAACTATTGGTGGCGCGAGAGCCCGCGATGGCTGGGGCATCCGCAGGATGCGCTCAACCACGCGCTGCTGGCGATCCGCGACCTGCCCGATGATGAGAAAGCGCACTGGCGACAGATGTTCGATCACTATGTCTTCGGCGATCGCGAGGCGGCGGCCGCGCATATCCCCGCGGGCGGGCGAGGCGTGCTGGATCCGCTGACGCCCGAGACGGCGGGGCGGCTGCGCGCCTATCTGCTTCGGCAGCTCAGCCGATGAGGCGCAAGCGCATCGTCGTCGCCGGGGGCGGCACCGCGGGTTGGATGGCCGCCGCCGCGATCGCGCGGACGATGGGCGGCGCGGCGACCGTGACTTTGGTCGAATCGGAGGCGATCGGCACCGTCGGTGTCGGCGAATCCACCATCCCGCCGCTCGTCACCTACAACCGCCTGCTCGGCATCGACGAGGCGGCGTTTATGCGCGCCACCAACGCCACCTTCAAGCTGGGCATCCTGTTTGACGGCTGGCGCGACGGCAGCGACCGCTATTTCCACAGCTTCGGCGTGACGGGGAAGGACCACTGGGCGGCGGGGTTCCAGCATTATTGGCTGAGCGGGCTGGAGCGGGGGCAGGACGCCGCGTACGACGATTATTGCCTCGAACTCGTCGCGGCGCTGCAGGGCCGGTTCGCGCACCTGCCCGACAATGCGCTCAACTACGCCTATCAGCTCGATTCGAACGCTTATGCCCGCTTCCTGCGTTCGATGGCCGAGGGCGACGGCACCGTTCGTATCGAGGGGCGGATCGGCGAGGTCGAGCTCGATGGCGAGAGCGGCGACATCGCCGCGCTGGTGCTGGACGGCGGGCGGCGGGTCGAGGGCGACCTGTTCCTCGACTGCACCGGCTTTCGCGCGCTGTTGATCGAAAAGGCGCTGCACGCCGGATACGATGACTGGAGCCATTGGCTCCCCTGCGACAGCGCGATTGCGGTGCAGACCGAGAATGTCGGCCCACCCGCCCCCTACACCCGCGCGATGGCGCACGATGCGGGCTGGCAATGGCGAATCCCGCTCCAGCACCGTACGGGCAACGGCATCGTCTGGTGCAGCCGTTACCTCTCCCGCGAGGCCGCGCTCGAACGGCTGCTCGGCAATGTCGAGGGGCGGGTGCTCACCGAACCCAACCACCTGTCGTTCCAGACCGGTGCGCGTCGGAAACAGTGGCACCGCAACTGCATCGCCATCGGCCTGTCGGGCGGGTTCATGGAGCCGCTCGAATCCACTAGCATCCACCTCATTCAGCGGGCGATCCTGCGGCTGGTGCGGATGCTGCCGCTTGGGGCGGTCAACTCCAGCGACGTGGCCGAGTTCAACGACCAGCAACTGACCGACATGGTGCAGATCCGCGACTTCCTGATCCTCCATTACAAGGCGACCGATCGCCGCGATTCGCCTTTCTGGCGACAGGCGGCGGCGATGGACGTGCCCGAAACGCTCGCCCAGAAGATCGCGCTGTTCCGCGAGACGGGCCGCGTGTTCCGCCGGAACGAGGAACTGTTCGCCGAGAATAGCTGGGTGCAGGTGATGCTGGGGCAGGGGATCGTACCGCAATCCTGGCATCCGATCGCCGCGAAGCTGAGCGACGACGAACTCGCGCGGTTCCTCGGCAGCATCCGCGAGCAGGTGGCGCGCACCGTCGCGACGCTGCCGAGCCACGCGGCTTATGTTTCACGCTATTGCGGGGCGACCGCGCCCGCCGACAAGGCGGCCTGACCCCCATGGCCAGACGCCGCCAGGCGGTGACGATCAAGCATGTCGCGGCCGATGCCGGGGTATCGCTCCAGACCGTCAGCCGCGTCATCAACAAGGAAACGAGCGTCCGGCCCGAAATGGCCGAGCGCGTGCAGGCCTCGATCGACAAATTGGGCTACGTCCCCTCGATCGCGGCGCAGCGGATGGGCGGGTCGCGCAGCTACCTGATCCTCGCGCTCAACGATCGCGAGCGGACGATCGCCGACTGGCGCGAGCGGCAGGGTACCGACTGGGTCGACCAGATGATGCTGGGCGGCATGGTGAAGGCGGCCGAGCACGGCTATCGCCTGATCGTCGAACTGGTCGACACGCACAGCGACCATATCGAGCGCGAGCTGTCGGCTGCGCTGGCGGCACTGCGCCCCGACGGCGTGATCCTGACCCCGCCGCATTCGGAGAACCCGCTGATCCTGAAGCTGTTGGAGGCACAGCATGTCAGTGTCGCGCGGATCGGGTCCCTGCGCGACGGATACGGCTTCGCGCTGACGATGGACGACGAGCGGGCGGCGCGGCTGGCGACCGAGCATCTGGCGGGGCTTGGCCACGCACGCATCGGCTTCATCGCCGGGCCGGAGGCGTATGAGCTGAGCGGCTGGCGGATCGAGGGCTGGCGCCAGGCGATGGCGGCGGCAGGGCTGGCGACCGAGGGGCTGCTGGCGCGCGGCGACTTTGGCTATGAATCCGGGCTGGCGGCGACAGCGGCGCTGCTGGGCGCGGGCGCGACGGCGATCGTCGCGAGCAACGACCGCATGGCGCTGGCGGTGATCGAGGTCGCGCGCACCCGCGGGCTATCGGTGCCGGGCGACCTGTCGCTGGTCAGTTTCGACGACACGCCGATCGTCCGCTTCACCCACCCGCCGCTGACCGCGGTGGTGCAGCCGATCGCCGAGGTGACCGCCCGCGCGGTCGAGCGGATCATCGCCGAGCAGGCGGGCGGGGACTTCGATCCGGCGCCGGAGGTGGTGCCCGCCAGCTTGACGATCCGCGCCTCGACCGCGCGACCTGCCCAATAAGAAGCCCGGCGGGGACACCGCCGGGCTAAGGGGTTGCCTGGGAGCTCTAGGCACGCCAGCGACTGTAACGCCTATCGGCATGATGGGAATATAGAAGCGGTTCGGCGGCCTCAAGCTCACCTAATCAAAGCGCGTTGGCGACCCCGTTCTCGAGCGGCGTCGCCGCATTCAGGTCGGCCGCGTTGTCGACCGGGCCGATCGTGTTCAGATCGGTCGCCTCGAGCGAGGTGTCGTTGCCGAGCGTCGTCTCGTTCAGCGTATCGGTGGTGTTGAGGTCGTCGGTCTGCTCGACATTGGCGACTTCGCTGTTGCCCGTGGCGGTCCCGCCGCACGCGGCGAGCGTCAGCGACGAGAGGGCGATGGCGGCGAAAACGGTCTTCTTCATGGCTTCTCCTTTGCGCCCGCCGGGCCGGCGACCCCCTTTCGCGAGCAGCGCCGTGTATCGCCGATCGCCCATCAAGTCGATATGACTTGCGTTAAGCGGTGGATAGCCGGGCTTTCCCGTCAGCGCCGCCGTCGCCGCCGCTGATGGATCGCCGCGGCCATCGC